>WQVG01000001.1 GCA_009781675.1 Candidatus Bathycorpusculum acetigenes
AGTGGTTTCCAAACGCGATACAATGGTTGATACTTCGTTAAAACTATGGAAAAACCTAACAACCCCTGAGGTCTTCACTCAAATACAAACAATAGCCTTATCTCCCTATAAGTGAAAACTCTCCATATTCTTAATTGAAGAACAAATTTCTGCTGAATTAAACTTTCGAGTGAACAATCACTTAGAGACCCATTTTTTGCCTTTCCAGTTTAACTGAAAAAAGCCATTTGAGACAAACAATGGATATTCTTAAATTATTAAACTGCATCACAGACAAGTTAAGGTGTAATTAATTTGGCACAACCAACGTACAAAACAGTTTTCTTTTTCCTAGACACAGACAAATACTGTAGCCCATTTGACATCCTAGTCGTTATAGATGCATTCCCCGACTCATCAATATTCAAATATGAAAACGTTACAAGCGAAGATGCTCCCAAGATAGTCTTTGACCTTCTCTTCCCACGTGGGCCTGAAGGTGCAAAACATACTAAAATATTCATCAATGGTAGCAACTTTGAAGAAGTTGAGAAAGTTGTCGCCGCAACCCAACAAGCCATGAAATCTGCTCCATGGGGAAACAGCATTATTGTTGACCCCCGTGGTGGATACAGCACAGCCGCGGCAGCAGTCGCCAAAACCTTTGGTGCATCTATGGAAAGAGGTTTAGGCACCTTGGAAGGCAAGAAAGTCACAGTCTTAGCAGGTACCGGCCCAGTGGGACAGACAGCTGCGCGTATCTACGCCGCAGAAAAAGCAGACGTAACCATAAGCAGCCGTAGCTTAGCTAAGGGTCAAATCATAGCAGACAAAATCAACGCTGAATACGGCACTCAATGCGTCAAAGTCATCGAAGTCAGTAAGCCAGAGCAAACAGCCGAAGTCATCAAAGACGCTGAAATCATCCTCGCGGCCGGTGCAGGAGGCATACAGCTTCTCAGCGCCACAGATTTAGCTACCGCGACCAAAGCAAAAATCGTTGCGGATATCAACGCCATCAACCCCTTGGGTGTAGAAGGCTTAGGTTCAAACGACGATAAAGAGCTAAAGCCGGGCGTCTGGGGTATAGGTGCATTAGCCATCGGTAAACTCAAAATCAAGACCGAAGTAGAAATGATTAAACGCGCCACTGCTGAGCCGCAGGGACTCTTTGACTACTCAATCGCCTATTCGATAGCTAAGGATACAATTCTAAAGAAGCTTGCAAAGGCCGCTGCAAAATAAGCGGCTTTTCAACCTTTTTTCCATTTGTTGAGAAGTAAATTTATCTATGTGAATCCTCACTGGCCTTGTAATTCAAGAGGTCTTGGAAGGATTTTGGGACTAAATGAGTCTACATGAGAATGCCGTTAACAGCACTGCAATTCATAATTTAAGCGATGCATTAGAACACGGATTAAACATCAGTTCCTCAAATGCTGAAATTTTAATTGCGATTTTAATATTTATTATCATTGGCTCTGTTGGCTGGGTTTTGTATGCCGTTATTAGTAAATACATCAATCGTTGGGCCGCCAGAACTGCAACAACCTTAGTCGCCGAAATAGCGTCTACCTTTAAGATAGTTATGATGACATTGATTGGCATTTTAGTTATCCAATTTTCAATAGCGCCGCTTTCATTTCTCGAACCATACCAAAATGTATTGCAAAGTCTGTTTTTAATTATACAAATTATACTTGCCGCTTATGCTACCACAAGAATTGCAAATGTTTTTGTTGACAAATTTGCTGACATGACGATACAAAGAGGCGGAAAAAACAATAAACATTCAACGTTTATCTTAAAAAAACTCATAACTGGCGCCATTTTTGTTATTGCTTTTCTGCTAATTATAAATTTGTTTGATTTCCCAGGAGCATGGGAAACCACCTTTGCAAGCGTGGGTATAAGCGCTATCGTCATAGGTTTTGCGCTTCAAAGCACGCTAAGCGACTTATTTAGTGCATTATATATTTACCTTGACCGGCCATTTGAAATAGGTGACTTCATTTTTGTCGGTGAATACAGCGGAACAGTCAAAAACATCGGCATAATAAGCACAAGACTCCAGCTTTTACAGGGCGAAGAATTAGTAATTTCAAACAAAGAACTCACTTCAACATATGTTAGAAACTTTAGAAAATTACAAAAAAGAAGAATCGTCTTCAACATAGCTGTAGCCTATGATACACCAAATGAAAAACTTAGAAAAATACCCTGGCTCATTGCTGAAATAATAAAAAATGTCGAAGGGGCTTCTCCTCAATTTGTAAGCTTTAATGAATTTGGAGAATATAGCCTAAAATTCTTCGTCAGTTACTTCGTCAATGCACCCGACTATGGCAGCTACCTTGCCGTCCAACAACAAATCAATTTAGCTATACGAGAAGCATTTGAACAAGAAGGCATCGAAATGGCATACCTCAAAAATGTGACATTCATCAAACGGTAATGCCTCCTTTTGTTCTCTTACCATTTAGCCAACATTACCTACATTCCAAGAAAAAAGAAAATCAAGAATAAACAGCGAATTTAGAATATATTTGCCATACGGTCACAGGCTTCTTTGATGCACTCTTTAGGTTGCGTAAACGTTATTCGCGCATAACCTTCTCCATGCTTGCCAAAACCAACACCGGGTGTAACGGCCACTCCAGCTTCAAGCATCTTGGTAGCAAATTCCATAGAGTCGCCTCTGCAGTTAACCCAGACATAGAAAGTGGCTTTAGGCCTCTCGCAACTAAAACCGAGCTTAGAGAGTGTATCGACGAGAAGATCACGGCGTTCCTGTAGAATCTGGTTGGTTCGATGGAGAAATTCTGGCGGATCACGACTGGTATAGCTACCTAGTGCTTCAACTGCCGCTTTTTGTGTATACACTGGTGGTCCCGAGTCGATTTGGGATTTCACCTTAACTAAGCCTGTAATAAGTTCCTTGTTTCCCACCGCAAAGCCAATGCGGTCGCCGGTCATGTTAAACGTCTTGGATAGTGAATGGAATTCTACCGCAACATCCAGTGCGCCCTCAATTTCTAGAATACTTGGTGCCCGGTACCCGTCATAGGTGATTTCTGAGTATGCATTGTCATAGCAGAGGATAATGTTGTTTTCTTTGGCGAATTCCACGGCTTCTTTTAGGGTTTTATGGTCGATGGTGGCGGCAGTGGGGTTATTGGGATAGTTGATGAACATCATTTTGACCCGGTCAGCATCAATTGTTTCGAAGTCAGGGCGATAATTGTTCTCTTCTAATAACGGCAGGAAAACAGCGGTGCCGTCACAAAGGATTGTACTGCCATTGGCATAAACAGGATATGCGGGATCAGGACAGAGCACCCGATCCCCGGGGTTGATGAAGGCTCGGGCGATGTTTGCTATACCCTCTTTGGAACCTAATAATGCAATAACTTGGTCAGGTTGTAGATCTATGCCAAAACGAGTCTTGTACCAGTTTGTGACGGCAGTACGGAATGCGGGTTCGCCATGACTGAAGCTATAGTTATGGTTTTTTTGGTTTGCAGCTTCCCTTGCCAATGCATCTATGATGAATTGAGGCGGGGGTAGATCAGGATCACCGATGGACAATGAGATAAGATCTATACCCTGCGCTTTCTTTGCTTTCTGGATTTTCTCTATCTCAGCAAAGAGATAGGGTGGTAGTTGTTTGATTCGTTTAGCATACTCAAAGGTCAAGGTAGCGACTCCTTAAACAATTTACCCTCAAAGACCTTCTCAACGGGGCCAGTCATATATATGATATCGCTTTTGCCGGTTGTGATTTGGAGGTCTCCACCTCGTAGGTGAACCGTGACTTTGTCTTGAACCCTGCCGAGTTTTTTAGCAACAGCAAACGATGCACAGGCTCCGGTGCCGCAGGCCAAGGTTTCTTTACAACCCCGTTCCCAAACGCGCACGCTGATTTCACATGGATTGAGCACTTGAACAAAGGCGGCGTTAGTTCTCTGCGGGAACGCCTCGTGAGTTTCCAAAAATTCTCCAACTAAACAAACCGGAAAGGTATCTACATTTTCGACGAAAGTGACACAATGGGGATTACCCATAGAGAGCCCTGTTACCTGGTAGATTTTATCGCCGACTTGAAGCTTTTGGTCTATGCATGTACCTTCGCCGGTCATAGGTACTGAAGCACGTTGCCAGTTTGGTACCCCCATATCCACCTTTACAGCCAAAACTTCGTTGTCTTTGAATGTGAGCCAAACCTGTTTTATACCTGCTAAGGTTTCAACGACAAACTCGGTTTTCTTAACGATGCCCTTTTCATAGCAGTATTTACTAAAACAACGAATACCATTACCACACATTTCAGCCTCACTGCCATCTGCATTAAACATCCGCATTTTAACGTCAGCAACACTGGATAGGCAAACCAGCAAAAACCCATCTGCACCGACTGAGACCTGCCTCTCACAGAGCAACTCAGCCCAAATAGGCGCGTCTTTGTCGCTGATTTGCCCTTCCCGGTTATCGACAACTATGTAGTCATTTCCTAACCCATGCATCTTCCAAAACTTCACTAAGCTTCACCCTGCACCTTTTGATTGGTCAATAGATCTTTTAGCTGTTCACGTTCTCTAACCACCACGGGTTTACCTCCACGTATGAGCACCTCGGCAGCCCTTGGACGCGAGTTGTATTGGTTGCTCATGCTATACCCATAAGCGCCAGCGTTGAGAACTGCAAGGAGATCGCCTTCCATTATTTCAGGTAGCGGGCGGTTTTTTGCAAGAAGATCGCCTGACTCACAGATAGGCCCTGCAACATCATAGATTTCTTTGTCAGTTGCAGTAAGTTTGTTTGCAACCAGTATAGGATGGTAACTGTCATACATTGTGGGGCGTATTAACGTGTTAAAGCCCGCATCTACCCCAACAAATCTGCGACTAGGTGTGACCTTTACCGTGTTCACCGTTGTCAAAAGAATGCTGGCATCGGCGACAAGATATCGACCGGGTTCCACAAAAAGAAACGGCTTACCCAGTCCATACTCTTTGATTTTGTTCTTAAACAAGTTGACTACTTTGTTGGAGAATTCTTGGAGGTCAAGTTCTTTGTCTTTAGGTTTGTAGGGAACGCCAAAGCCTCCGCCGATGTCGATGAATTCAAAGTCTATCCCAACTTCTTTGTGTACTCGTTTGGCTATACTCAACAACTTTTCCACTGCCTGTACATATGGTTCGAGATCAAGGATGCCTGAACCGATGTGCATGTGAATACCAAAGCGTTCCACGCGGGCGCGTTGGGCAATGGCGTAGGCTTGGATAACTTCTTCCTCCCAGAGGCCGAATTTGGATTCAGGACCTGCGGTGATACAGTGATTGTGATGTCCGGCGACGACTTCGGGGTTGACACGTACAGAGAGAATTTGGGGCACAGAAATTTTGAGGAGACGATCCATTTCGGATTGAGAGTCCACGTTTATGGTAATGTTGGCATCAGCAAGCATCTTTAACTCGTCATTTCTTACGCTTGTGCCAGTGAAAAGAATGCGATCAGGCGTGAAACCGCTGCTGAGTGCCAAAAACACTTCACCCGGGCTTACTGTATCTAGGTATGCTCCCTGAGACTGCAGAATGCGGAGCACGTTGAGATTTGTGTTGGCTTTGGCGGCATAGTAGATGCGCACATACTTGTAGTTGTTAACCAAGGCACCATAGAGGCGGTTATAGTTGTCTTGAATGCGTTTCTCGCTTATCACAAAGAGCGGAGTATCGTAGGTTTTGGCTAGTTCAACTGTTGAGATACCCTCAAAGTAGAGGTTACCTTTGTGATCTTCTAAGGGTTCATGAAGTTTTCTCTTAACCATAAAGATTCACCAAGTTTCATGATTGATTATTCATTGTTTATGCTAAGCCTTTTGTTACATAGAGCTCTGCACTTAGGATTCCTCCGCCGGCGGCTCCACGGACTGTGTTGTGGCTTAGGCACATATACTTTAGTGTCATGATGGGGTCTTTGCGTAGTCTGCCAACTACGACACTTTGTCCCTGTTCTGCATCTCGATCGTATCGAGGTTGGGGGCGGTTCTTTTCGTGTCGGACGATTATGGGTTGTGTTGGAGCCGAGGGCAGTTTGAGCTTTTGTGGTTCACCCTTAAACGTTGTGAATGCTGTTTCGGTTTCTTCGAGGGAGGGTTCTTTATCGAGTTTTATAAAGACCGCTTCGAGATGTCCGTCTTTGACGTTTACGCGGTTACAGCTTGCGCTGAGCTGGAAATCTGCATAATCGATACTAACCCCGTTGAATGTGCCCAAGATTTTTAGGGCTTCGGATTCCATTTTTTCCTCCTCGCCCGAAATGTAGGGAATTACGTTATCGATGATATCTAATGAAGGTACACCAGGATAACCTGCGCCACTGAGTGCCTGCATGGTGGTTACCATGACTTGCTGTATGCCAAACTGCATAAGTGGTTTTAATGTGAGGGTCATGCCTATGGTGCTACAGTTGGGGTCTGTTGTGATAAACCCTTTCCAGTTGCGCTTTTTTTGTTGTACCTTAACAAGCTCGATATGGTCGGGGTTGATTTCGGGGATAATCAAAGGTACGTCGTTGTCCATGCGATGGGCGCTGGCTTTGCTAAACACTGGATAGTGAGCGCCGAATTCGTTTTCTACCGGTCCTGCCAAGTCGCCAGGGAGGGATGTGAAGACTAAGTCGAAGTCATCTGTCTGTTCTGCGGATTTGACGTCTATATTGGCAACCTGCATCTCGCCGATTTCTTTAGGCATATCTGTATCCATCAGCCAGGTGGCGGCGTCTTTAAATTTTTTACCTGCGCTCCGCTCAGAAGCGGCAAGTACAGAAATCTCAAACCATGGGTGCCCCTGCAGGAGCTGAATGTAGCGTTGCCCTACGGCTCCGGTTGCGCCTAAAATGGCGACTCTGCGTTTATTGGACATAACAATTCTCCCTTATGTCTCTCTATTATATAGTCGATAAAAAAGTTAACGGCGTCCTTTTGAGCTTTAGTTTAATCCCAGTACGTCGGCCATGCTGTAAATTTGGGGCTTTGTTTGGTGGCTTATCCACTCAGCGGCATACACTGCGCCCTGAGCAAATACATTACGGCTAAAAGCGGTGTGTTCAATGCGAAGCATTTCATTGGGTCCGGCGATGATGAGGTTATGGATGCCTGCGATGCCTCCCGCTCGGTGTGTGGTGACTTCGAGTTCGTGGGGCTGTCGGGGGTTTATGCCTTCTCTACCAGAAACTGTTTCAGTGTAGCCTCGTACATTAGCGATGATTTCGCCGAGTTTTTTGGCGGTGCCGCTTGGGGCGTCAGTTTTGTAAACATGATGGATTTCATTTATGCTAAAGTCATAGCCTTGAGGAAAGACTTTGAGTTGTTCGGCGAGTTTGAAGAGAATGTTGATGCCGACACTGTAGTTGGGTGAAAACACCACGGGAACCTTGTCTGACATCGCGGCTACAACTTTTTGGCTCTGATCTGCTGTGAAGCCAGTGGTGCCCAAGATTATACGTTTTCCCAGACCTACGGCGGCTGGAATGTTGATTAAGTCGGCAGCTGGAGTGGTGAAACTTATGAATATGTCTGCGTCTTGGAGGGCTTTGTTTATGTCTGCGGAGATTTTGGTGTCAGAATTGATGCCGAAGTCACATAGGGATTTACCTAATGCGGGGCAGTTGGGGGCTTCTGTGGCTCCTGTGATTTGGTGTCCTTTGGCAAGGGCTTCAGCGATTATGGCTTGTCCCATTCTGCCTGCAGCGCCTGCGATGCAGAGCTTAAGCATAGGTGAGTCCCTCGATGTACTTGGTGTTGATGAGGCGGTCATCTAGATCGATGCCAAAGTGGTCGGCAACTGGCTGGAGGATTTGGGGATTGGCTTTGTGGACTTTGCGTGTGGCCGATAGGATAACTTCGAGTCCATTTGGTGTTATTTTACCTAGCGGTTGGCGGCATGGACCTGAGGGCATGCCTAGTATGTTCATCAAGGTTTTGATTGCTAGGGGGTTGCGGGCTTTGCATGCGGCGGGTCCGTATGGTGTTTGTTCGGTGGTTTTCACGGTTATGATGTCGAAGAGGGGTTGGAGTGCTTGGGTGATTATACTGGCGGCTTCTTGGTTGCCGTCAAGCACGTATTGTGTTATGTCTGTTACTGCGCGGGGTGCTATATTCGATATGACTGAGATGACGCCGCTTGCCTTGATGTTGGAGGTTGTCATCATTGTGTAGGTTTTGTCATCGTCTCCGCTTAGGATGTCAAAGTCTTCTCCACAGAGTTTTCGTGTTAGTTCCATGTTTTGAAGGTCGCCTGTGGCTTCTTTGACACAGTGCACGTTTGGGTATTGGGCGTGGAGTATGGCGAGGTCTTGGGGCAGGAGTTGGGTGCCGGTCCTGCCGGGGATGATGTAGGGTATGATTTGGATTTCGGAGAAGCGGCTGGCGATGGGTTCGATGTATTCGCGGCGGATTTCTAGGGAGCTGGGTCCGTTGTAGTAGGGGTCGACGAGAAGTACGGCGTTTACACCTGCGTTTTGGGCGTGGTTGGTTCCTTCGATGGCTTCTTGTGTATTGTTGCTGCCTGTGCCTGCGATGATTGAGCAACGGGTTCCTGTGTATTCGCGGGTTTTCTCTATGACTTTACTGTGTTCTTTCCAGTCTAGTGTGGGTGATTCGCCGGTTGTGCCGACAGCAAGGACGCCTTTGGCGCCATTTTTTACTTGGAAATCTATTAACTGTTGTAAACCATCGTAGTCTACTTGACGGTTAGAGGTCATGGGGGTTATTAATGCGGTATAGCAGCCGCTGAATGTTGCCATCTTGAATTCCTTCTTAATGGGGATTGAGTTACACATCAATATTTAAAGTTTACGTTTATCACATTTTAATTACGAAAAACGAAAAAGGCTATTGCTTACTAGCTTAATAACCTTAAGATGTAAGACGTTTTTCGTACTAAACTGGTTGTGTGTCTCCACAATTTGTCAGAACAAAGTTAACACACATATTTCTAGTGGTCACTGTGGCAAGTAGCTAAAATGGTGATGATTGCAATTTCGTATTCCAGACTGCGCAAAACAAGTTCTACATTCACTGAGGACAGAACGGCCTGTTGTCTGTTCACCGTTTGCACCTTTTGGACTTCTGCAAATGTTGGAATGAACACAAAAGAAATTAATTGACACTCGAAATCTATCTTATCAAATAAAATATGTTGACTAATGTATACATCAAAATATGAATATACCCATTAATTAAAACGCTAACTAATTGAAAAAGGAAAAATTTGGGTTGAATTGTAGAAGTGGCTTGCGGGATTACCCTTTGCCTTTTTCTTCTTTACCGAAGTACTGTGTCCACTTGAGTTTACGTGCATCGCGTTTGAATGCTAAGCTACTTTTCTTGCATTTGCTGGAATCGTACCAAAGGATTGAGCCGTCGTTTTTGACGTACATCATGCCTGTGCCAGCTGGGAAATCAGCACCACAGAACGAACATTTTCTCGGTTTTGGCATGATAATTTTCTCCTATCAGATTATCTTGTGATTTTCTTTGCTTCCCGTTCGGTTTCTCGAAGCATCAAAATATCTTGAACGCGCACAGGCCCTTTAACGTTGCGTGTAATGATTCGGCCTTTGTCTCTGCCTTCCATGATGCGAACGCGAACCTGTGTTATTTCGCCAGTTACACCTGTACGGCCGATGATTTGAATAACTTCAGAGGGCGTTAGTTCATCGCTTGTTTCTTTGCTACTCATGTTACTGAGTGCCTCGTTTAACCTGATCGATGCGTGTCACGATTTCTTTGATTAATCCTGTTGCTTCCCCTTCTCTCATGATGCATGTTGCCGCACATGGAACATCAATACCGATGGATTTACCGAGCTGTTCTTTACTTGGTACAAATACGTATGGAATTTTACGTTCATCGCAGAGTAATGGCAGATGCGCTATGACCTCTGGCGGGTCAACATCTTCAGCGATAACAACAAGCTTCGCTTGGTTACGTTCAACCGCTTTTGTGGCTTCGTTGGTTCCTTTCCTAACTGATCCTGATTTTGAAGCAAGCGTTAGGGCTTCATAGGCTGCATCCACGAGTTCTTTTGGGGCTTCATATTTTACATAGAATGGTTTAGACATATTTCTTAGCCTCACCCTTTATTAAGGCACAGTCTTATCTACACTCCTTGTTTAATAAGCTTTCTACACTGAAGTGGCATCTGTCTCGCCGCTTATGTCTATCCTGTCTTTTCCCAAAATAATTTCCCCATTTCAGATTATATTTCTATTCACGATTTCATTATTCAAATTATTTAACCTCTAAACCAACCCCTCAGATCCCAGCTTCCTAACAAACGCTCATTAGGTAACCCGGCGTTATAGCTTTAGGGTGGTTAGCGGCCCATTTCACAGTTGCTTTGCCTGCCACATGCTTTTATAGGCACCATTTTAGTTTTCCACTCTTTTTGATTTTGACCATATCTCTTACTTAGGGGAGGGTGAAATAATTTTGGGAAAAGGCCTAACTTATCTAATCCAGAAACATTTAAATCCAAAGCTACGGCTACGTACATGTTTTTGAGGGGGCAAAGTATTTGCAAAAATTGGGTAAAATAACAAATGTTTCTCCTTCAGGAAACGCGCTAGTTAAAGTAGATAACCCTCCAAAAATTGGCTCCGAAGTTGTCGATGAGAACTTAAACGTTGTCGGTAAAGTTTTCGATATTATTGGTCCAGTCCCAGCTCCATATGTTGTGATTAAACCAACAGATAGGGAACTCACTAGGTTAGTAGATAAACCTGTGTATTTACTCCTTTCGAAAACGCAACGGAGCAGACGCGAGAAATGAGCAGAGACAGCAAATTACACATATCTGAAGAAGACAAAACCGTAACGCAGACAGATACTCCCAAAACACGTGTTTGTCCCGAATGTGGGAGTACCCGACTTATGCATGATTCAGAAGTTTCAGAAATAGTTTGCATGGACTGCGGCGTTGTTGTGCAACAGAAATTTGCTGATCGGGGCCCTGAATGGCGCGCTTTTGACGATGAACAACGTTCGAAACGAACCCGTGTCGGCGCACCCCTTACTTATACTATCCACGATAAAGGGCTATCCACAACCATTGATTGGCATGATCGCGATGTCTATGGCAAAAGTCTCTCACCCGGCCAGAAAGCGCAGGTTTATCGCCTGCGGAAATGGCAACGCCGTATCAGAGTTTCCGATGCAACTGAACGAAACTTGGCGTTTGCCCTCTCCGAACTCGCCAAGATTTCAAACAACCTCAACTTACCCAAGAACATTCTTGAAACCGCCTCTGTTATCTACCGTAAAGCCGTGAAGGAACGCCTCATCCGGGGCCGATCGATTCAGGGTGTCACATCTGCGGCACTTTATCTGGCATGTAGACAATGTGGACTACCCCGAACTCTAGATGAAATCTCGCAGGTTTCTACTGTGAGCAAGAAGGAAATTGGACGAAGCTACCGATTTCTCATCCGTGAACTCGACTACTCAATTCCACCGTTAAAGCCCAGTCAGTACATCACTAAATTTTCCAATCAGCTCACTATGCAGGGTAAAGTCGAGGAAATTGCCCATAAAATCATAGGAGCTGTCAAAGAACTCAAATTAACCTCCGGCAGGGGACCCACAGGCATCGCAGCGGCGGCAAGCTATGTCGCTTCAGTGCTGACTGGCGAACGTAAAACGCAGAGAGAAATTGCCGAGATTGCACAGGTCACAGAGGTTACGATTCGCAACCGCTACAAAGAACTCGTGGAGCGTCTGACGTTCCAGATAAGCCTATAATCAACTTTTTTTCGCATTGAAGTTTTATGACTGAACGCGTATCCAAGGGTATATTACCAGATACCCATAATTTGTCAATAGACTGCACAGATAACTAGAAAAACAACAGCTAACACGGGTGCACAAGCGTTGCTTTTAGTAGGTGACGAAATTCCCATACTCTATCTCCACAACCAGATTCGGCTTGTCCGACCATGGCGTTCGCAATAATGTTGCTTCACCATTGATTTGACCAATCAAACGATAGAACTTACCCCTGACCACAAATGTCCCTTTCAAAACTTACTTCTTAACGATGATTCATCTGCAACCTAACGGTGTTGCGGTATCCTCGCCAAGTTTTAATAAAAAGAGGACATACTTTCGGGAAAAGATAGAATGAAACGAAAGGAATTATGTGAAATGCAGAAATCGAATTACTTATCTGTTGTTGATTATATAAGACAACAAGATAAAAAAAGAAATGGTGCGGGGATTGCTATTGAATATGACGGGAATCAAATTACCCGCAATGAATATTGGAGAACTATAGATAAATATGGCCACTATTTGAGGCATATAGGGTTCTTTTATGGTTGTGAAAAACCTGTTACAATTTGTAACCTGAATACTCCTGAGTATGAATTTATTTATATGGCGTTGCTTGAATTAGGTGCAATTTGCAGTACGGTCAGTTTATCATTTTTTAAAAGTGATATTAAACGGCATTCAATAGGTAAAGGTGCGGATACTATTGTGTTAAGTGTCGAATTTATTTCGCCTGAACTTAAAGAATCCTTTAAAAAATTGGGGAATAATGACGGTGAAAATAGACTTCACAGAATTATTTTTACATCCGCGAGAGATTATCATTTGGAAGAAAAAGAAAGGAAATACATTTCACAGTTTGACTATAAAACAATGATAAATTCTTTAGAGTTGCCAAAAAACATTGAAATCATTTTTCCCGGAGAATTAAAGGAAAAAAGCTCTAACCAAAGTACTTCATCAATAACTGAACAATCTTTTAATCTTATAAACGCAAACGCAACATATTCGAATACCGGTGGAACAACAAGCGGTATTCCAAAGTGTGTTGTACATACACATGAAGCGATAATTGAATTGCTAAAGGCACATGAAAAAGATGTTTTCCCGGATTTTCCATTAAAAGAAGGGGATAAGACATTATTACTTATTCCGATTTCGCATATAACTGCACAGTTTTATGCTATGCTTGTGCGTAGGGCAGTGGGGGCTAATATTGTTTACAATACAGAAGCATTTGAACAAAATTTATTGACCAAAGCTTTAATTGAAGCTGAAATTAATGATGTTGTTGCTCCTTTTGGTCTTTATACTGCAATGGCTCATTCGTCGCTTAAAAAAGGAGATTTGAGGCATTTAAGGATGCCAACTTGCGGCGGAGAGTCGACTCCAAAGGGCCCGACTAAGATTGTAAATGAAAGACTTAAATGGGCAGGGGCCGAGCCGATAGCGATTGGCGGGGGAAGTACGGAGTTTGGGTCGGCTACTATGATTTCATATGGATTAGAAAATAGGAGCAATGAAACCGGGTTGTCACTTCCTGGAGTAGAAAATATTATTATTAACCCATTGACAGGTAAAAAAGCAAGTGATGGAGCGGATGGTATTTTATATACAAATTGCCCGTGGCAAATGAAAGAATATCTTAATGATGAAAAAGCAACAAAAGAATTTTTTAATTATATGGATGAAAATGGTAAAATTTTTGGAACTAATAATGATATAGGTAAAATTGTTGGCGAATATAAGGGGCGGCCTGTGTTCAGTCTGCAAGGGAGAGCGACTGATTTTGTTCTTCGCATTCCCGGCACAAAAAGATATACGCGCGGAATTACTTTTACAAATGGAAGAGTGAACCCTGTGGATTTCAAGAAGGGGCATTTTTTGTTCAATATGCGTGATAGATTATTAAATGTTCCAGGAATTCTTGAAGCCGAAGCATTACTAATATCCAATGGTGAAAATGATAAATCAGGAACTCCAGTAGTCAATATAGTGATTGCTTCAGATATTGAACCGTTGGATGTCCTTAGGGCTATATATTCATCTTATGGTCCAAATGAGGCATTTAAACCTGAAGGCGTGATATTTAGAACCAACTTTGCTCGTAGTTTAGCTACCGATAAACGAGAGACCACTACATTGCATGAGGTAAGAAAGGGGTATTATAAAGTTGGCGATGATGGGAATATTTATACTGTAGAAATACCGGAAAATGGAAATGTAATCTATACATTAATTGACGATATCTCTCTCATTCAGAGGATCGCGCCGCCGTTGCCTAAAAGAATTGAAGTTAAGCAATGAATGAAACGATATAGTCTCTATTTTCAGATTTCTTAATCTTTAGGATCACTTGACCAGTTATGTTGGGTGAAATACGATAGTACCAAGCTTCAAAAGCGACAATTCGCTCAATATTGATAGTTGCAAAATCCTTCTCTGAGACCTTTTTAGCAAGCTCATACTCAGCATCATCCCGAACACAAACCACCCCAAGTCCCGGTTGTGGTCTGCGTGCCCACTGTTAAGCGGTTAATTCACTGAATTTTTTACATCAAGTTGCCGAAGGTAAGTTATTAGATACTTTTTTATCCAATGACACTAACACTATCTCTATGCTTTTAGAAAAAGAGCAAAAATTCAAGAAGCTCAAAATTGCAAGAATTTTACTATTCGTCGTCGGTATTGCGGCAGTCCTGCTCCTTTTTTACTTGTCCGCAATAGGCGCTATCTCAAACAATGCCTATCTTATCAGTGGATTTGGTATAGTCGTTACAATAGCAATAATCAATTATACTTTCATTCGTGTCTATGGTAATAAACCGCCAAGACAATCGTAGATAGGGTTCGTAGTAGGTATATAGTAGCTTTCATGCCCTACTGCTTTTATGTCTGATTGCAATTTAGCATCACCGTTTAGAGGGTATGATAGCTGTATACAAAGCAAATTGGGAAAAACCTTCACCAAGTCGAACTTGACACCGGCGGTTTTAAGCAACTCATCTGTAGCTACATTCTAACCGGCCCAAAACCCCTGCTTATCGAATCTGGCCCAACCAACTCAGTGCATAACCTTCTCAGCGGCATGAAGGAACTGGGTATAGCACCGGAAGCCATAGAGTATGTTGCAGTAACTCATATACATCTCGACCACGGCGGCGGTGCAGGCACACTGCTCAAATCTCTGCCAAATGCTAAGGTCCTTGTTCACCCCCGTGGGGCCCCTCACCTAATCGACCCCGAGCGCCTCTGGTCCTCCAGTCAATCGGTCTTAGGATACGTCAGCGAAGTCTTCGGTAAACCCGAACCTGTTTCCAAAGATCGTATAATCCCAATAACCGCTGGTGTCTTCGATTTAGGTGATAGTGGTAAACTCACTGTCTTTGAAACATTGGGTCACGCTTCACACAACCTTAGTTTCCAAGAAAGCTTCAACAACGGAGTCTTTCCTGGCGATGCTGCAGGTACATACCTGCCTGAATGCAACGTGGTTGTTCCAACTACCCCTCCCCCATTCTATCTAGACTCGTCTCTAGTATCACTTGATAAACTTATCACCCTCAACCCATCAGCACTTTACTTTAGCCATTTCGGACGAGCAGATGATGCAATTAATCGACTCAACGCCTACAAGACACAGTTGCAACTCTGGGCAGATATTGCCGAAGCGGGTGTAAAGGCGAATCTAAGTTTGGAGAAAATTCGAGACAATATCATCAAAACAGACCTTGTCATGACACAAATCGCCGGATATATCCAAAACCACCCCATCTACAAAAAAACAGTACTGGAAAACTGCATCATAGGGTTTATCGAATACGCCAAGATCAAACAGGCTAAGATGTAACCGTAAACGTTTTAATAATCTGCTTCAGCTTTTGTCATGAAGTGAAGTATTTTGGGTGAAAATGAAAGCAGAACCGCTCCTGAACGAGTACCGCTTGAGAAAATTAACGATTACATGTGGCAGATTCCCAAATACAAACCACAGATGAAAGTTCCCGCTATGATTTTTGCCAATCAGGCATTACTAGATAAGATGCAAACTGACCGCACGCTTTGGCAGTGCGGCAACGTGGCGCAACTGCCAGGTATCTACAAACATGCTATCACACTGCCCGATGGACATGAAGGCTACGGTTTCCCAATCGGCGGTGTCGCAGCAACCGACTACACAGACGGTGTCATAAGTCCCGGCGGAGTCGGTTATGACATCAACTGCGGTGTCCGACTACTCGCAACCAACATAACCGACAAGGACGTCCGACCAAAACTATCCCCACTTACTGACGCAATCTTTCGCAATGTCCCCTCCGGTTTAGGAAGCCGTAGAAAAGACCTCACGGTTTCCAGCCGCGATCTTGATACACTCGCCGTTGAAGGTGTACAGTGGCTCATCGACCAAGGCTTAGGCTGGGCAGAAGACGCCAAACACTGTGAAGAAAACGGCCACATGCCCAACGCTAACCCTGACAAAGTCAGCCAAACCGCTAAAAATCGTGGTTTAACTCAAATCGGCACACTGGGTAGTGGTAACCACTTCCTCGAAATCCAAATGGTCGATAAAATTTTTAATCCCAAAACAGCCAAAGTCTTTGGTATCACCCACGAGGGACAGGTTACCGTTATGATTCATTGCGGGAGTCGCGGATATGGTCACCAAGTCTGCTCAGATTACCTCCGTGTGATGGAACATGCGGTGCAGAAGTACAAAATCAGCTTGCCTGACCGCGAACTAGCTTGTGCTCCTGGTAGCAGTCAAGAAGCCAAAGATTATGTTGAAGCCATGGCCTGTGCTGTTAACTATGCTTTTTGTAACCGTCAAGCCATTATGCACTGGGTCAGGCAAAGTTTTCAGCAAGTTTACGGACAGGACCCCGAAAAATTTGGACTTAAACTGGTTTATGATGTTGCTCACAACATCGCCAAAATGGAAACTCACGATATCGGGGATGGTGTACAAAAAAAGGTTTGGGTTCACCGTAAAGGTGCTACTCGTGCATTTCCACCCGGACATGAAGCAGTGCCTGAAGATTACCGGAGTGAGGGACAACCAGTGCTTATCCCCGGAAGCATGGGCACTAGTTCTTGGATACTGGTGGGTACACAGAAAGCCATGGAGCTAACGTTTGGCTCTACAGCCCATGGCGCTGGACGTATGATGAGCCGTTTTGCGGCCAAGCGGCAATTTTGGGGCGGAGACATAAAAAGCAACCTCGAAAAACGTGGTATCGCAGTCCGCGCAGCGAGCCCCTCAGTGCTCGCAGAGGAAGCAGACCCCGCCTACAAGAATGTAGACATGGTTGCAGAGGTCAGCCACCAACTCGGTATAGCTACTAAAGTTGCCCGTCTCACACCCCTAGCAGTCGTCAAGGGATAATCCCCTCTCAATTTTATTTTATGGTTAAAAATTTTGGCGATATTACCCTCATGTGGGAATAGCGTTAAGTTGTAGTAGTGTGCGGTGTCAATAACTTGATGGTCCTAACTGTTGTTTTCAGGTTTGGCAGCTTTGGTTGTCGGTGTTTTTTTGCAAAATGTTGTACAGAGGTCACAAAAATGTGGTGTAACATCTCCTGCACCAATTTCTCTGTTAACTATTTTTTTGGCGATATCTGTGGCCAACGTCTGGATTTGGGGAAGAAACTCTTCTACATGATCCATGCCTTTGTAGGCGCGTTTTGAACTGAGGTATTGGCTGATGGCGGCTTGTGTGGTTCCCAGTTTTTTGGCGGTTTCAGTCTGGGAAAGGTGGTAGGTTTGAACGAGTTCTTTAGCTAGCATCGAGCGGAAGATAGGCAGAACGTATTTGCCGATTATTTCGCATTGCGGACCCATGAGTATCGTATTCAGTATAACACGCTTATACTTATAAGTCATTTTAAATTTCCTTAATTTTTGTAAAAAAATGATGTGGCTTTAATCATCGGATTATTGCAGGTTGACTTGTTGTGTGGATGTTTGGATGACGCTTTAGAGACTGTTTTTGAGTTGTTTTGGCCTGAATTTCTTTTTTCTTGGAGTTCCGTAAAAGTTTTAAGGCGGAAACAACATTCCATAACAGCGTTATGTAGTGTGTGGAAGAAATGGCAATAAACAACAACGTATTAGATACAATAGGCAAAACCCCCCTTGTACGCATAAACAAACTCGCCCAAGGCACAAACGCCACAATCGTGGGCAAACTCGAATTCCTAAATCCTAGCGGCAGTATAAAAGACCGTATCTGCAAAAACATGATAGAAACCGCCGAAGCTCAAGGCCTAATTAAACCTGGTGCAACAATCATCGAACCCACCTCTGGTAACACCGGCATCGGTCTTGCCATGGTCGCCGCCGTCAAAGGCTACAAATTAATCTTAACCATGCCCGAAACCATGAGCATAGAACGCCGTAACCTTCTCAAAGCATACGGTGCACAACTCGTACTCACCCCCGGATCAGAAGGTATGAGCGGCGCCATCAAAAAGGCCGAAGAACTCGCCGCCTCAACACCAGGTAGCTACATCCCCCAGCAGTTTAAGAACATAGCTAACCCCCAAGTCCACCGTGAAACAACCGGACCCGAAATCTGGGAAGACACCGACGGCAAAGTCGACATCGTCGTCGCAGGCGTCGGCACAGGCGGAACCATAACCGGTATATCAGAATACATCAAACCCAAAAAACCTTCATTCAACGCCATAGCTGTGGAACCCGCCGCATCACCAATACTCAGCGGCGGCCCAAGAGGCCCCCACAAAATCCAAGGCCTCGGCGCAGGCTTTAAACCTGAAATTCTCAAACTGGACTTAGTTGATGAAATCATTAAAGTAACCGACGGCGACGCCCTAAAAACCGCTCGTGCATTAGCCAAACAGGAAGGTATGCTAGTAGGTATCTCTGCTGGAGCAGCAACATGGGCCGCCATCGAAGTTGCTAAGCGCCCTGAAAATAAAGACAAACTTATCGTAGTTATCCTGCCCGACACAGGCGAACGCTACCTAAGTACTGCGCTATTCCAATAACAACCAGACCTAATCCGTTTCTGTGCTTCTCCTTCTTTTCTTTACACCAGACGCTTCTCTTATATTCCTCTCTCACCAATACAAAGCAAAGGGAAGACCCGACATGACTACAAATCAGCCTCGACACAAAGACTGCAAAAAATGCCTAATAGAGTCAAACAAGGATATTGATTGCTGGAACCCCGACCGCATGCTTGACACATTAATGCATACCACTCAAACAGTAGAGCAGGACTGGACCGCAAAAGGCCTGCCAAAACTGGTTGATGATGTCGTGGTTAGTTACGAAGAATTTGGCGGAATGGTTCACCTTGAAGGACGCGATTTGCCCAGCAAAAAAATCGTCATCGAGGTTTTAGAAGATTTGTTCACCGTTCTTTTCCCAGGTTACCTTGGTGATTTAGAACTAACTAAAGCCAGCGTAAAATACCATTTAAGCATCAAATTAACCTCCATTTACGCCCGGCTCACCGATGAAGTTGAGAAAAGCCTCAAATATATTTGCAGAAAAATCAGTCAGTGTCCGCATGACCTCTGCCAGAAGCGGGCACATGTGGTAGCTTGGGAGTTGCTTGAAAAGTTGCCTGAAATCAGAGCTAAACTCAATGGAGACGTCCAGGCGGCATACAGTGGTGACCCCGCTGCGATAAGCACCGATGAGGTCATCCTAAGTTACCCCTGTATCTTAGCAATTGCAACTTACCGCATAGCCCATGAACTCTACCTGAGTGGCGTACCTTTGATTCCCCGTATCATGAGTGAGCACATGCACAGCTTAACCGGTATTGACATTCATCCAGGCGCAAAAATCGGCCGGAATTTTTTCATCGACCATGGCACTGGTGTTGTTATCGGAGAAACCGCCGAAATCGGCGACAACGTCAAACTTTATCAGGGTGTAACGCTTGGTGCCTTGAGCTTTCCTAAAGATGAGAAAGGTAACATCATCAAGGGCCGTAAACGGCACCCAACTATTGGCAACAACGTGGTTATCTACAGTGGTGCGACACTTCTTGGAGCAGAAACAGTTGTGGGTGACAACGTGGTCATCGGTGGCAACGTCTGGCTGACTGGCCCGGTGGCGCAAGGGACAAAAATAACCCTCGCTGCACCCGAGCAGAAATACCGAATGGAAATCCGTCAGACAGAAAAATCGCCCTAAAGCCTATTTGACCCTACAACAGAGGGTCATACAACATAGCGGCTTCTGCTTGTTTAAAGAGTAAAAAATCAAAAAGCGACAATAAAAGAAGAAAAGAAGCGGAAAGAGCGGTTAATCTTCTCTCCACTTAAACAGTTTCACTGCGAAGACAAAGATAACCAGTGTTATGATTCCTAGAACTGCTATATCAAACATCGCCGCGGAAATGTTGTTGTATACCATGACGTTGTTTAAGCCCTCGGTAACATAGAAAAGCGGTAGTACATGGGCAACAGTCTGCAGGTAGGTTGGCATACTGCTGATGGGGAAAAAAGTGCCTGCCAGAAACATCATGGGGAAAGTTACGATGTTGCCGATGACACCGGCAGTCTCTGGGTTCTTGGTCACAATGCCAACTAGCATGCCCAGTGACGCGAAGAGTACGGGACCCAATACTAAGAACGGTATAAGCCATAGTGACAGTGTGATATGTGCGTCGAAAACAAATATTCCTACTCCGACCATCAGCAGAAAACCGGCTATGCTCAAGAGAATGTAGAAGATCACTTTAGAGATGAGCCACTCCATTTTTGTCAGCGGGGTAAGGGAGAGTTGTTTGAAGAGTTTATTTTTCTTGTATTCGCTGGATATGTTGACCAATGAGAACATGGGGCTGGTAAGGATGGAGAAACCGATTAAGCCCGGAATCAAAAAGTCTACATAGTTGGTCTGTTGAGTGTTGACGGTTGCCGAGGTTACGCCTATAACTGTGGTGCCATTGAAGCGCTGGAGGTTGAAGTAGTTGGCATATCCGTTGACTGTGCCGCTAACGATGCCGCTTGTGCTTGACGCTGGATTACCATAAACGGTTATGTTAATTTGATTTCCAGCTATGTAGTCGGTTGAGAAATTTGGCGGAATGAGTATGCCATCGGAGGCAGAGTTGGATGCTAAGAACTCAGCAAAGTTCTCTGAAGTATTAACCGTGATGACGTTGATTGTGGTGGATTGGTTTAATGCCGTGAGAAAGTTGTCACCTATGTTTTGCCCAAACGCACCTGTATCTTGATTTTGTACATAGACATTGACGGCTTCACCTCCGCCGCCAGCGAAGATGGCTCCGAAAATTAAAATCAGCACAACAGGAAATATTAAACCGAAGAATAAACCAAATTTATTCCTAAGGTACCCTACACTGAACACTTTAAAATCTGCATAGATACGTTTTGCACTAACCATACTTAGAGTCTCCGTTTTTTGCCTGTTTGAGTTTCTGATGTTGTTTTTTCTTGTTCGTCGAGAGGTTCACGGGCGAGTTTAATGAACACATCGTCGAGGCTGTCTTGGCGGGTTTGAATGTTGCCCCACTCCAAGCCTGACTGCTCAGCTGCGGCCAAAGCCGCTAACGCATCGATTTTCTTTTTGAGTGCAACAGTTATTATGCCTATTGCCGGGTCATATTCTACCTGTAGCTCAGTGTTTTCTTTAATGTAATCTGCAAGTTGCTGGCTACCATGAATTTCCAAGCGCTCACCAGAGCCATGTTGCTGGATGATTTCTTGAGTTGTGCCGATGGCAACGATGTGTCCGTGGTCCATGATGGCTACACGGTCCGAGAGTTGCTGGGCTTCGTCGAGGTAGTGAGTAGTTAAGATGATTGTTTTACCTTTAGCTTTCAATCCGCGAATGACTTCCCAAATGGCTCGGCGTGCATTGGGATCTAAGCCTGTGGTGGGTTCATCAAGAAAAAGTAACTCTGGTTGATTCACAAGCGAGAGGGCTAAGCCAGTTTTCTGTTTTTGTCCGCCACTGAGGCTTTCAAAGTTGTGTTTAGCCATATCTTCGAGAAGCACTTCGCGCAGGATAGCGTCGGCATCTGCTTTAACATGGAAGAGGTCGGCATAGTAGTTTATGGCTTCTCGGGGAGTAGTTTTCTCAAAGAAAGTAAAGTTCTGGGGAATGACACCGATTTTTTTGTGTAACTCATATCCGTTTTTCCATGGGTCAAATCCCAAGATTTTGACGTCTCCACTATCTCGCTCACGTAGGCCCTCCATGATTTCGATAGTGGTTGTTTTACCTGCACCATTGGGTCCAAGCAATCCGAAAACTTCACCTTTTTTAACGGTGAAGTCGATGCCGTCTACGGCTTTGAGGTTACCGTAGTATTTCTTTAATCCCGATACTTCGATCGATAACATTTAATGACGCCATTCCTGAGTTACTGAAATTCGATTCTCCTGTTCTCGTTTGGGTAAAAAATATAGCTTTCGGCCTAAAGAATAAAAAACGGTGTAATCATATGCGTTAGTTTGTTGGGGCTGATTTTTGGAGGATTCCGCGTTTTGCGCTGATGTTGAGGTTATTTACTAAAAAGCCCTCTATATCTTGTGGAGATAGGTAGCGGGGGCCGCGTTCGTGGTAGATTTGTAGTTCAAAGGTGCCCTTCTTAAACACCATTCGTAGCATGTAGTAATCAAACTTTAACGCTTGTTGCTTTCCGTAGCTGTTTTTATAGTAGCGTATTACACAGAAAAAATCTAATGTCTGAACCTGTACTCTTGAGACATATTCCAGTGCTTTCTTAGTTTGTGTTTCATTGAGAAAAGTGAAGCTATCCGTTTCTGCCAGCCCAAACTCGAAGATAACCACGCCGTTTGGTATTGTTGGAATAGTAACTTCTTCAAAATTGAATCTCCGATGGTTTAATTCGTCAAAAAACTGGATTAAGTGTTGTTGAAGTTGTCGGTTTGTAACTATGACACGATAGTTTTCGGCATGGTGAACATTTGGCGGAAAATTATCGTAGAAACCAAGTGTCAAGTGGCGTTTAATCCTTCATTTTTTTGATTTTTTCAACGCTATTTAGTAGTTCGTTTAGTGATAGAGTGAGTTTTTGTAGTTCATCTATGTCTTGGGTTGTTTCGATTTTGTTCTGTATATCTGTGATTTTAGTTATTAGGACAGTTTCAAGTTTGTCGTAGGTGTTGCTGTTTTGTGCTGGGGTTGCTTGTTTGGGTGGTTCTTCGCCTTCTCGGACTATGACTACCTTTTTTTCATCTTTTGCACACCAGAGTGTGCCGTCTTTTAACCGAAACAGCGGTGAAGCGCAGACGGGGCAGGCGAGATCAGTTAAGGTGGCGCCCTGCCGTAGTAGTTCCGCCATACGTTTGATTGGATTACGTTCTTTGTCTTGTTGCATGTTTAACCCCAAAGGTAAATACGTATAAATACATATATAACTTGATTACTGCCAATGCAGTAAAACGGGGAGAACCATTTTATGGTGCGAAAGAAGAAAACTGAAGAATATGAAGCAAAAATTAAGCAGGCGTTGATGGTGCTTGGCGAAGTTTCTGAAGATAGCACAACACCGCGGAACATACGCCGAAGTGCCAAAGACGCTATGAACGCTCTGCAAGGTAGCGAATATACGCCGGCTGTGAAGGCTTCAAATGCTGTCGCTTTGTTGGATGAGATCCTCCAAGACCCCAACATGCCGCCCTACACAAGGGTTAAACTCTGGAATGTCATGAGCTTTATCGAAGCTATAAAAGATTAGTGCCGAGTTAGGCTACTTTTACTTTTCTTTATTTGAAGTGTTTTGTAGTGTTGTTTATTGTTTGAGTGTGAGGTTTTAATGTTTGATAAGAGTCTTGCGTAGGTAACGCTAGGAAATAGAAGGGCGAAGTGATATTCTGTGTTTGGGTTGACTGTTACGTTTTTGGCGGTTTTTTATTTTGTTTGTATGCTTGGGCGCAGTGGATGCAGCAAAACGTTGTTTCTACGTTGTTGATGGTTTCGCGGTGAGTGCCTTTGTAGACTTTGCAGTTGCAGTGGGCGCATGAATCAAGGCTGGGTTCAAAGGCGATGGAGACTAGTTCGGAGAAGCGTTTGAAGAGGTTGGTGCAGAGTTCTTTACCTGCCTCGGTTAATTCGAAATTTTTGCGCCTTTTTTCTCCTACCATCTTTGCGGTGTGTTCGACGTAGCCTTTTTCTTCGAGTTGCTGGAGAAAGGGGTAGACGAGACTGGGGCTGATTTCTTTTTTGATTTCTTTTTTGAATTGGTTTATGATGCTATAACCGTGGGCAGGGCCTTTATAGAGTATGGTGAGTATGTAGAAGCGGTTGAAGTCGCTGATTAATTCGTCCATGCCTTCGGTGTCTTTGTCCGTTGTCATAACTCTCCAGTACTAATAGAGAAGTCATAGTATTAAATGTTTGTGCCAGATATATCCTTCAACTATTCATCTCATCCATACACCCACCAGTTTAAACACAGAGACTGTACTAACAGTTATATGTGAGCTGTTGTATCTACTTTTGGGTTCCAGAGGGAGACTAATCCTTTGAAATATGATGTAATCATCGTTGGCGCAGGCCCTGCAGGTATATTCTCAGCATTAGAACTAACCGAACACGCAAACCTCAACGTCCTTGTCATAGACAGAGGCACAGATATCGACAAACGTAAATGCCCCTCAAAACGAGGCTTTGAATGTGTTCACTGCGAACCATGCGCGGTACTCTCAGGTTGGGGCGGAGCAGGCGCTTACAGCGATGGCAAACTCACACTATCAACCGAAGTTGGAGGCTGGTTAAACCAATACGTCTCCAACAAAGAGCTGCAAGAACTCGTCAAGTACTGTGACGAAATCTACCTTAAATTCGGTGCCAGCAAAGAAGTCTACGGTGGCGACAACGAACAAGTTGATGAAATCGAACGTCAAGTCTCACTGGCCGGCTTAAAACTTATCAAACAAGAAGTCCGCCACATGGGCACCGATCGCTGTCTAGAAACACTCAAACGTATGCGCGAATACCTTGACAGCAAAATTACATTTTTGCCCAAAACTGACGTAAAAGGTCTCATAGCCGAAAACAAAACCATCCAAGGCGTTGAAACCGTGGATGGCGAAAAAATTATGGCTAAATATGTAATTATCGCTCCAGGCAGAAGTGGCGCTGAGTGGTTACAGACCGAAGCACAAATCCGAGGCCTAAAAACCATTAACAACCCCGTAGACATCGGTGTCCGGGTTGAGTTGCGGGCTTCTGTGATGGAGAAGCTTACCAAAGTCCTCTACGAACCAAAATTAGTTTACTTCTCACGATCATTTGATGATCAAGTCCGTACCTTCTGTGTTTCACCCTACGGAGAAGTCACCACCGAATCCTACGACGGTGTCTTAACCGTCAACGGCGGTAGCCAAGCAGAAACAAAAACTGCCAATACCAACTTTGCAATTCTAGTCAGCACCCAGTTCACAGAACCATTCAAAGAGCCTATCGCATACGGCAAATACATCGCACGCCTAAGCAACCTGCTCAGCGGTGGCGTCATGGTCCAACGGTTAGGCGACCTCAACCACGGTAGGCGTAGCACACCCGAACGCATAAATCACAGCGTTGTCACTCCAACCCTCAAAAATGCAACCCCCGGCGACCTCAGCTTCGTCTTACCCTATCGTTACATAACTGACATCCGCGAAATGCTTGGAGCACTCGACAAAATCGTCCCCGGCATCGCATCACCCGAAACCCTGCTCTATGGAGTCGAAGTCAAATTCTACTCCTCACATCTACAACTAAACCACGCCCTAGAAAGCCAAATCCAAAACATGTTCACCATTGGCGACGGCGCAGGCGTTACCCGCGGCTTAATCCAAGCATCAGCATCAGGCATTATCGTTGCCCGAGAAATCCTCAAACGAGAAAAACTGAATTGAAGGCCCAAAAAACATGGCTGTAGCTCAAAGCATAAGTTGTTCGCACTGCGGCGCACCTGTAGAGTTTAAGCCCGGCGAAATCATAGCTACCTGCAAGTACTGTGGCTTTACAACCGTTATAGAAACCGGGCAAGCATTCACCTTTGAACATTCTGTTCTTCTCAACCGATACAGCCCTGAACAGATGGAAGACTTCATACGCGACTGGATGCGCTCGGGCTTTATGAAACCCAACGATTTAGCCAAAAAATCCAAAATCATCGAAAAAACCCTCACCTACTTGCCATTTTGGGTTGTATCTGTAGAAGCATCAACCCAATACAAAGGCATCTTTGAACGTATTGCCCCCCCAATAGTCAAAGAAGGTGAAATCAAAAAACAATACAACTGGCTCGTACTAGCCAGGCAAGCCTCAGATTTTCCCACACGCGCCTACGACATCCCCCTAGAAGGCAAAATACCCTATGACTTCCGCAAAATCGAAGGCTTCGCCAAACTACTAAACAGCGAAATGGAACGAGACCAAGCATTGACAGTTGCGCACCAGCAAATCGATGCACATCATCGTTTTCTACTCCAGCAAGACATCGATCGCATCATCGAAGCCTCCACTACTATAACCCTCAAACAGATGGTATACCTGCATGCACCGGCATGGTTCATCAAATATGAATATAAAAATAACCTCTACCAGATAATCATCGATGGCGCAAAAGGCATGGTTCTCAAAGGCGACATCCCCAACCGAAAGTTCTAGCCAACCTTTAAAAGCCAGCGTTTTTTATAACGAAGTGAAAATGCAGGAGGAAAGTGAAAATGAGCGAAAATAAAGATATTTATGCCCAAGCAAAAAGCCAAATGGGGCTCTCTGAGCGTATAGTAGCCGCCCTTCCAGGTTTCCGCGGCTACAAAGAAAAAGAACTCCGACGGGAATCCGATAAACTAATCCGAACTCACCTCGCCCTCAAACTATCCAAAGGCAAAAACAACATCAGCACAATTGCCCAAAAAATCGCGGATAAACGATACCTCGACGTTCTAACCGACATCGATCGCTTAACCGCAAAAATGGACCGTATAACTGAAAAAATCAACCACGCATCATACGGCTATGCAGGATTCTTTGACACAATAAAAATCAAAGAAGACAACCTCGACCGCATGATAGCATATGACAACCAACTCATAGACAGCGTCAACACCCTAACAGACCAAATCGACAACCTAAAAACACAGCTCTTAGGTGGCGACTACACAAACCTCAAAGACAAAATCCAAATCATAACCGACAAATTCGAGTTACTCGAAGACGCGTTTGATAAACGCCAAGAAATCATCATAGGAGTGCATGCATAATGCCACAAGTTATTCAATGGACAAACGCCGGCGCTGACGACATCGTATGGCGTTATCCCAACGAAGACATAACCTGGGGTGCCCAACTTATCGTCCACGAATACGAAATGGCCGTATTCTTCCGTGACGGTAAAGCCTACGACATATTCCAAGCCGGTAGACACACCCTAACAACCCTAAATTTACCCCTGATCACCGGTTTACTAACAAGACTAGCAGGATTTGGCGGCAACAAACCGTTTAAAGCAACGGTTCTGTTCATCAGCACCAAAATCTTTGCCGGAAAATGGGGCACACGCGCTCAAACCACCGAACTTGCCCCCCTCCAAGTATATGGCCAGTTCTGGTTCAAAATAGCTGATCCCACCCTATTTGTCAACGAAGTCATCGGAGGCCAAAAAGCCTACACCACCGACAGCGTCAACAACTTTCTGCGCGGGTACCTTAACGAAAAAATCATCACCGAACTCAGCCACTACGACCTCGTATCCGTATTCACCCGCTTAACCGAAACCTCCCTTATCGTCAAAAATACACTAATCGACTACTTCAAACGCGTCGGTATAGAACTCACCGACCTCCGATTCGAAGGCATAGACACCACCCCCGAATACCGCGAACGCCTCTTCTGGCTAAAAACCGGCAACACCTCAGCTGGCGACGTACTGCGTATGGAAACATTGAAAAGCTCAGCCGAATCCCTCGGCAAAGGCGGCGGCTCAGGAGCACTAGGCGCAGGTATGGTGCTAATTCCCCAAATCATGAACCAACAAGGCACACCCCAAGCAGCACCCGTAGCTGCACTAGTTATCTGTCCCAAATGCGGTGAAAAAGTACCCGCGACCAGCAAATTCTGCCCCAGTTGCGGAACCAACCTCACTCCACCAAGCCAACAGACGATGACCTGCCCCAACTGCGGGAAATCCATCCCAGCACACAGCAAATTCTGCCCCGAATGCGGACATAAAATCAGCTAGGAACCAAAAACCATGAGTACTACGCACAAACAAACCACACTAACCATCGGCATTTTTTTTATTGCCCTCACCGTCGCTATACTACTCTACGCTGTAGCTCTCATCAATTGGACACTGATTACACCGGTGGTATTTGTGCTATGTGGACTCTGGCTACTTATCCTAGGCGTCATACGCACGAGCCAACCCACACGATATGAACGCAGCGGCTTTAGCACCATCACACTTGGACTAATCGCCATTGCTGCGGGCAGTGCCTGGTTCGTCGCTACAATCAACTGGATCTACTCCATAGCCATCATACTAATCGTCATCGCCGCCATAGCCATTGCCGCCGCACTACAACACAAATAGCACATTTCTTTCCATTTCTTAGCCCAATTGAAACCTGATTCCTTCAGATTTTAGCGTAGACAACTTCGACTTTTAGGGCTTTGTCGACATATTTAGCGCCTATACGGTGGAGCTAATGTTTCTACTCTTCACTCAGCGCTTTGGAAAAACAATGGCCGTCTTACTTGAGCGGGAACCTGTATGAAGACTATGTGTTTCAACATTTAATGGCAAATGTTGTTTTGCAAAAAATCAATTTACTCCCTTGGTTTATTTTTTAGCAATCCAGTAGCTCATTTCGGGCTTGCAGACTAGTCGGTATGGATAGAACAGAGGGTTAGGTGTCCAAGTTGCGTTTTGGTAATAGTCTGTACGCTTATAATAGGTAAAGTGTCCCTGCTTGAATACTGCCTCTATATCTTTATGATTTAGCGCGTGATCTTTTTTAAACCAGTAGTCTGATAGGGTGTAGTCTATCATAGGAACCCTCAAGCCGGTGACTTGAAAGTATAGGCTGTTGATTATAGGATTAGAATGCAGATAGAAACCCTTGACCATCTCTGTTAGCATGCTACGTTCGCTTGTCCAGTAGAAGGGCGAAGCTTCATGGTCAATATAAATTACGCCGCCTTTCTTGAGCAGACCTGCAAGAATTTGAAGTGCAACTGTGTAGTCGGGCAGATGATGTAGCACCGAGTAGCTGGTGATTAAATCAAAGGTGCCCCGCTCAAACGTTAAATCCTCTACCGGAGAAGTAATCACCGTTAACCTCTTGCCAAGAAAAGTTGAATACTTCTTTTTGAGGATGTTCCCCATTTCTGCAGAAATATCTATGGCAGTTACATGATAGCCCATCTGTAGTAGTTTACCAGTCAAGTTACCGGTTCCCGCGCCCACATCCAAAGCATTCTTTTTGCTCTTTCCAATAAATCGATCGACTTCTCGGAGTCTGGACAAGATGCGTTTTTGCTCTTTTCTGCTATAGACTTCAGGGTGGAGCCGTTCGTAGTATTCTGCCTCTTGCCGGTGAACGATGATATTGGCTTCCAGAATTTTCTGTTTTAGCATGAGATCGTTTTGCAAACACATGGCTCCACTGGGTTAGCTTGGTATATGTTTCTGTTATAAACTAATAAATCTTAAAATCAAAATCCGTTTTTGCAATGCCTCCATGGCTAAAAGCAACAAGAGTTGTATCCATCAGGTTAAAATCGTTTGCCTCAATTCCGGGATGGATGAAGCGGTAGCCATAGGTTAGTTGCTGTTTAAGTAATCGGTTTTAGGTTGCCAATTATGACTGAACTAAAATTGTGGCTTTATGTGCGTGGTTTAAAGTTAGGTCCTCTTTTCAGACTATGTTTTCTTCTTAAATCGCAATCCCTGTACTATAAAAATCGCGGCACAAACAACCGTGAGCAGAGTCAAAAGCCAAAATGACTCTTGAATAGGCGACGCCACAAGTAGATGTGGGACGAGAATGGCTATTTCACCGATTAAGATGCCGATGAATATGAGGCCAAAGGCTATAAAGCTGGGAATAAGCGTTTTCCCAAACCAAATATATCCCTTCATGTTCTTTTTCTCTTTCACTACATAATTACCATATTGATCTTTAACGACTAAACCTAAGTCGATTAATTTCTGGAGGTTGCGGTAGGCAACACTTGGGCTGCTGAGGCTGGCTCCTCGCATCAAGTCTCTTGGACCAATAGGCTTCCCGACTTTGACAAGATAGAGATAGCTTTGGAAAGTAGTTGCGTTTAGTTCTTCTTCAAACTCCAAGAGGCATCCTCTACAACATTAAGCATAATTTGTCCTTAAAAACTAACCGTGGTATGTCGATGAATTAGAACCGCTTTAGAAGCGCACTGCAATTTTAGGAATATGTAAATAAAAAAAGAAAGTGGATGGTTTGTTGGTTTGTTTATGGCCGTTTTCTGAGTATGAATAAACCTACTATGGCTATAGCTATGATGATTGCTATGGTTGACGCGACAAAGTACATTTCCATAGGCGGCATCATGACATTTGGGATTTCTTGGGTTACTGTTTCAACGTCGTCGACTACAAATGCTGATTGTGCTTGTGAGGGCCAGTAGGATTCAGAACCATCAAAGTTGGCATATACTGTGTATTTGCCTGCAATATCGGGTTTATACGCATAGCTGAAATAGCCGTTTTCGTCAGTGGTTGTTCCACCGATGAGGCGGTAGTTTCCGTTTGTGTCAGCTACATAGAGATTAACTGGTACTCCGGTGATGTCTTTTGGTTTTGGCATTTGCATGTAGACGTATTCCATCCAAGCAGTCATGTTTTCATCAGCGATAGCTGGTACACCATTAGGGAAGCGACTGGATAGTGCCGAGCTTGTTGCGCCTGCAGATTTGTCTATGATTGATCCGCGGATAACCAATGAATTTCCAAGGTTTATTGCTGTGGAGGGTGCATCTATGGTGAGTGCAGTGGGTCCTTTACCAAAAGCGTAGACCTGCATGTCAAACAAGTTTAAGCTGGTTAGGTAGCCATCAGCTACTGCTGGGTTTCTCCATGCGCCGGTGATGTCCCAGATTCGATCGCCGCTTTCAGCATCGAATGCATACATCTTCCATGTCCTGTAATAGGGCTGTGTCATTGAGTGTTCTTGTGTATATACATAGACTTTGCCATCGACAACTGTTGGTCCACTAAGGGGTGCCCGTTCGTAGACGCTTTCGAGTCCCTCAGTATCAATTGAGGCCGTCCATACGCGTTTGCCAGTTGCAAGTTCATATGCAAATATTTGTCCGCCGTATCCCGAAGAGTAGAGTTTGTCTTCTGAGAAGCCAACACTGCGGCTATACATCATCCATTGGGGCTCAGGTTCAGTAACCCATAGTTGCTTTCCATTCTTAATGTCAAAAGCTATCCATTGCATTGTTTCTTTAGCTCTAACAAGAATAATGCCTGCATCAAGTGTTTCTTGAGTGACCATGGTACCTTCAAACTGTAGGGTTACATTTGCTGTTGGTGCTTTGGGATGAATGTGCCAGAGTACTTCTCCTTCTTTGCCTTGTTCTGTATTTATTGCCCAGATGGAGTAGGTGTCATGGAATACGCTTTGACCGCTACTGCCAAAGCCGGTGCCGCCGAAAATTATGTTGTCGAATGCAAAGAGTACGTTTCCTGGTAATCCTGCTGGTAGGGTTACATTCCATGAGTAGCCGGTGTTTCCGTCGTGGACCTGTCCTGCACGTGTTGAGGGTCTCCATTGCCAGGCGTTGGTGTTGCTGGAGAGTGCTGGGTCATTTGGTAGCTGTTCTATTTGTGAGGTTGAAAGCAAAGTTGTTGTCGGCATTTTAGACATGTTCCAGAGTGCTAACCAAGTTCTGCTTGTGGCGGGTCCCCCAATGGTGTATATGAGGCGTTCGCCTGAGGGTCCAACGGCTTCGGCGCCTGATGGGACGTTTGTAACGTTGAATGCAATCGCTCCTGTGAAGGGATCATAGGCAATGCTGTTGCTGCCTGAAGTATGCCACAGATATGCATGCGCGCCATCTTGGTTGGGTGTGTTATAACGGTAGATTGTGCCTTTCTGTGCACCTGCGGCGTCTCTGCGCCAAATTTCTTCACCGGTTCGTATGTCAACAGCAACTAGACTTTGTCCTGAAACGGGGTTGTAATCTCTGCTTTGATACTCCTTGTGACCAAGGGGTTCAGTGTAGAAGAGGATTCCACCGATGATGATTGGATGGCTGAATCTTTGTTCATATGATGTTCCTTCGTAGTAGCTAACGTCTTCAAATGGTTCTCCGATTATACCGCCGTACTGAATTGGTTTAGTCCAGGCTATGTGGGCAGTATTGGGTGCCGTTGTATAGGGATTACCTCTGCCGTCCCCTAGCCAGTTGCCTGCAATCTTGCTCCACTCCCTATTATAGGCGTTTATTGGACGTGTCCAATATTCCACGGGAAGTGGTACCCCAGATAACCATGAAAGCGGTTCGTCAGTTACGGTGAATATTTCTGAGGGGCTGTTAGAGGCTGCGTATAGTCTGCTGTAGGTTGTTGTGTTTTTCCATTGCGCTGGGAAGTGTGCCTGAACTGAATAGTTGCCGACGATATCAGGTTTAAAACTGTAATACGTTCCGCCGACGGGATCAGTAACGCCTAGTTTTATAGTTTCATTTTTCCCATTAGGGTCAGTGATGGTTATTGATATGTCAGACCAAGCCTGCCTGTTACCAAACGAGCCAAGTTTATGGTCATCTGGTGTTTCTGGAGGTATTTCTGCTGTCCAAGTGACGATGGATACTTGTTGTCCGACACCAACAGGGTCTGGTCCACTGCCGACATAAACGTAACTTGGGTAGTACTGGAGGGTTTGAGCGCTAGTTTGAGAAATAAATGATGGAATAGCGATAATCACTGCTAATAATGCTATCAACGGAATTATGGTTTTATTTTTTATGGTTTTCAATTTTTCCCTTTTCCTATTTTTCTTTTTAAAAAAAAGGCTTTCGCCTTTCACGCCTCTTTCATCCTAAGATATATATAAAACTATTGGGAAAGCGCTCTATTGTATATATATCACAGGATCCACCGCTAAACTTGAACCCCTGTACTCTCCTTAAGTGATCAACCGTTTGTTTTGTTGAGTTACCGTAATTGATATTAAGTGAGTTTCCAAAGTATCGAACGCATGTCGCTTCCCCTTAATCCTTGGCTGGTACAAAACACAACAAACATCTTGGTTGCCATCGTTATGCTTGTTTTAGCGGTTGCTCTAGACTTGATTCTAGGAGACCCCTCACCTAACTATCCCGACCGATTAGCGTTCAAGTTACACCCCACGGTTTTGATGGGTAAATTTACCGGTAAAATAGAACCCTACTTCAAAAATCCCGATCCAAAAATCGAAAAGTTCCTAGGCGTCTTGCTTGGCCTAACAGTGATTGCTGTTTTCTCGATACCGGTGTTCTTTGTATTATGGCTTATTGTAACCTATGTGGGATTTTGGTCCATAGGCCTCTTTATCTACGCTTTTCTCGGTATCATCATCCTAAAGATGACTATCTGTATCAAACTCGAGACGGACTGGGCTAAGGCTGCTGCCAAAGCCATTGCCGTTGATGATCTAGATGAAGCCAAAAAGTATAGTCACTTCTCCCGTCGAGATAGCAAAAACCTCAACGGTAGCCAAATCAGCAGTGCAGTTATCGAATCTATGGCAGAAAACCTCATAGACTTCAAACTGTCACCTATGATGTCGTTTGCACTCTTCGGTGTTACCGGTGCTATCGCATTTCGTGCCATAAACACCCTAGACGGTATGGTGGGCTTCAAAGATAAGGCACACATCAACACAGGCTGGTTTAGCGCCAACCTCGACACAGTTGTCAACTACATCCCAACACGACTCACCGCACTTTTGATGATTGTCGCAGCGGCAATTCTGCGTATGGACGCAAAGAATGCTTGGAAAATAGCCTACCGTGACCACAAAAAAACGCCCAGCCGCAACCATGGCTGGCCGATGGCGGCGGTTGCCGGTGCATTACGAGTGCAACTAGAAAAACCGGGACAGTACATCTTAGGTGACCCCCTTGAACCCTTAACTGGGGACAAAATAATAAGTGCCTTACGGATTCGTGACGTCACCATTGTGCTATGGGCACTTTTATGCGTATTAGTTATTGTGATCACCCGAACATTATTTGTGCCGATTTAACTAACCAGTTGCACACATATATCAACAGCCGGTTGCTCTTTTGTGCAAACCTATTAATCAAAGCTTAGGCGTGTTGTTTTAAGAAGGGTCTGTATTGCGTGTCTGTTTAATAAATCCACCAAGGATACAGCCAAAAGCATGGGGACGCCCCAATGTTTTTCCACCCATAGTCATGGCATCCATAGCATCAGTGCTTGAAAAAAACCATCAGGTCACAATCATCGACACCCCAACTGAGGGATGGAACAATCTAATAGAACTAGATGCAACCAAATATCGTGTCGGTTTGAGTGCAGAAACCATCGCAGACCGCATAAAATGCTGGCGGCCTGATGTTGTTATCGTTGAGATCCCCTTTTCCGGTTGGTCCAAAACCGCCTACGAAGTCGTTACCATCACAAAAAACGTCGATAAAAACATCTCAGTAGTACTATTTGGTCTCCATCCCTCTTCACGCCCCAAAGATTGCCTACAGAATAGCGAAGCAGATTTTGTTGTGATAGGCGAACCTGAACTCACACTCTCCGAGTTAATCTTGGCTCTGGAGCAGAAAAAAACTGACTTAAGTAGTATCGACGGATTAGGATACAAAAAAACCGACACAATCATCCTAAACCGTAGTCGAGATGTTATCAAAGACTTAGACACTCTACCCATACCCGCTCGACACCTGTTACCCATGCAGGTCTACGCCGACGCTGTCAAAGAAAACCCTCTGCGTGGAGAAATCACCAAACCCAACACTATAGTCATCACCAGCCGAGGTTGCCCCTTTAACTGCGTCTTCTGTACCCACTCCATTCTGTGGGGCAAAAAATGGCGTCCCCGAAGCCCCAAAAACGTGGTCGATGAACTAGAGCATGTCATTAAAACCTATGGAATCAAACAGATAGACTTCGCAGACGACAACATGACCTGGGACCCCAAACGCATAGCAGAGATATGTGAACTAATCGTAGAACGCGGTTTACACTTTGAATGGTTCACACCCAACGGCGTCCGTGCCGACACCCTCAACGAGGAATTGCTAGGCAAGATGAAGCAGGCAGGATGCAAAAAAATACGAATTGCACCCGAATCAGGCGTACAACGCATCGTCTCTGAGGTCGCCAAAAAAAATCTAGATCTAAAAAAAGTTGAAGCCGCCATCATAGCATGCAAGAAAATAGGCATAAAAGTCGGTTGCTTTTTTGTCATGGGCCTAATCGGCGAAACCAAACAAGACATTGAAGCCACAATCCAGTATGCCTACAAACTCAAAACATTAGGTGCAGAAAGCTTCATTTTCAGTATCGCAATGCCACTTTATGGCACAACATTCTACGAGCAGGCAAAAACCGGGGGATACATCTGCGAAGGCTTCTGCGACTACGCCTTGGCCGCAACAGAACCGCTTGTAGAAACACCACAATTCACCGCCCAAGAACTAACTGAGCTGTGCATAAAAGCTAACGCGATAAACCGGACCGTTACCACAAAAAAAATTCTAAAGGCCCTGCGGCATCCCCGAAGAACCGCCCAAATGCTCCTATTTAAATCAAACACAACATAAGGCCAAGGACAAACTATTCCGCCTTCTACGTTAAACCGTAAATTTCAGGTTTTAGGGATATATGTTCGTTTGAACGCTTGTTTTTGTGTCTAAAATTGAAAAAATGCACGTTATCTGAGCGTTTCACAGTTTAGTTTTAACAGGGGCATATATACCTATTAGGTATATATGTAGCGCGTTTTTCGTTTTTCACACTTTACTCTAAACTATAATATTCAACCAAGTTTATAATATTTTCTTCTCAAACATCGAACTTTAACTATTAATTTCCTCAACTATGATGCAAAAACTCAAAAACACATATTACCTAAAAACCGAAATTTACGGGTTAAACATGTAGAAGCCTGATTGAGTGGCATAAAAGCCAGGGCTATAATGGCGTTCTAAATGATTAAAACTGCCCAAAAAAACAAAATAGGCCTGTGCCGTGTCCGTCTACTCAAACCGGACCAAAAAATATCTCTTAAAAAAACACACCAATAATGCCCATAGCATAGGCTGATAGTGTCTCTATATGGCTATCTACTCTCTAACAATAAATTTCAAATACCTGCCTTCTAACATAAAACGACAGGTGTATACATTAACAATGGGTAATGATTACTTTACCAAAAAACTTGAGCCAATCAAGGTTACCAAACAAAAACCGATTTCTCAACTATTAAAGGAAATGAGCAGAACTGCCTATCAAGGCCGCAAACTGGGAGAAGCAGTTGATGTTTGGGAGAACATGCTTAAAGAAAAAGATCTCGTTATCGCCTTAGGTTTTGCCGGTTCAATGTCTACGGCTGGACAGTGGACAGTCATTAACTGGCTTATGGAAAATCGTTTCATAGACGTTTTGGTCTCAACGGGAGCAAACGTATCTGAGGACATTGTGGATGCGATGGGTTTGGGTTACTGGCAGGGTAGCCACATGGTCAACGACGAAGAACTTCTAGATGCAGACGTTAACCGTTACTATGACGTCTTTGGCAAAGAAACTGACTACCGTGAGATGGAGGATCTCGTCACCGACTATGTTATGACCTGCAACCAAGACTATCAGTACACTTCCGCAGAATTTCTCCACGGACTCGGCCAATTCTTGAATAAGAAAAACATCCCAGCAATCACCGCAGTTGCCGCCGCCAATAACGTTCCAATCTTTAGTCCCGCTATGGTGGATAGCGCATATGGCGAAACTTTTCTTCTCGCTAAAAACAAAGGGCACAACGTTCACATCGACAGTGTCAAAGAATTCGACCAGTTTGTGCAGATCGGGACAAAAACAAAAGAAGTCGGCGTTATATATGTCGGCGGGGGCGTCCCAAAAGACCTTACACAACTTATCGCCATATCCGTCTCACCTATGACTGAAGACCAGGGTGTCCAAGGCAGAAAAGGCGGTCTGCGTAAATCTTTACAAGAATACTACTATCCCCACAAATACGCCATCCAAATCACCACCGATTCGCCACAATGGGGTGGACTCAGCGGGTGCACCTTGGAGGAGGCAATCAGCTGGGGCAAAATCAACAGCCAAACCGGAACCCGAGCAGTATGCTACTGCGACGCAACCATCGCCCTACCCCTCATCGCCCATGCCTTAGCTGAACGTGTTCCTGAGAAACGAAACGCTCCAGACATGAGCTGGATCTTCAAAGATATGCCAAAAGCCTAGACGGCTTTTCTTTTTTGTTTTTAAAGTCGTCTTTGCCTCTCACAAATATACTCCAAATTTATGCAATCTTCATATGCTGGTTTATGGATGGGTCACCCATCAGATATCGGGAAGTTAGCCATTTGTTAAATTTTTAGATAATCTCTAAGTTATCTGATATTAAGAAACGGCCTGTCCTGCGCTTATGCCGATCCACAATGGCATTAAATCCTTGTCAAGTATGACTATTTGATAAACATCAGAAAAGAAAGCGGCTGTCGGAGCATAATATTCTGAATATTGAAAGTTCATTTCTATAAAGTAGCAATCAGAAAAGTTTAATTCAATCTCTGGATGCCATGTCTGATATTCAGACTGATTCTTGTAAAAAACATGTGCATATGAAGACATAAAATTAGTTGTCATCAAAGGTGCAGAATTTTCTATATCATAGAAAACAACGGCGTTGTTACGCCAAGGTATTGTTTGGTTTTGGTCAATTAGACTTTGGTCGGGGCAGTTGAAGATATGGAGGTGGGCAAGTTTGGTAACGTTTGCTACGTAGTTTAATGTTATGCCTTTTGTGTTTGTTTGATTAAGTTGGTAGTTGTATCTTGTTTGATAATAATTTATAACTTCTGTATCAACAAAGTTGGCATAGGTATATGCAAGATATGGTTCCGGGTGGATGTACGCTTCAGGACCTCCTGGTCCATTAAAGCGTTCAAACGATGTAATAGTTGCATAATCCGCTGATTCAGCTGCTGTAAGCGCACGCTCTCCCTCGGGATTATCAAAATTTCTGTCAACCCTCAGCTGGGTAGCTTTGCTGTTTGATAGGTTCCAAGCTAACATTGAGGCTGTAAGAACCGCTATAACACATACCGCAAGTAGCATTATCATCCATCTGCGCATTGTAAAGCCTCACTACTGATTGTGATAACTTCAAAAGTATCTAATAAACGTTACTTTACTGTATTGTATTTGTCGTGTTCAGATTTAATTGATGCAAATATGTGTTAAATGAAGTATATGGCGAAAAGTGTCCGTGTATATACCACCAATTTTAATGACAACCGGTACCTTCTGGAGGATAGCGTTTGGACACCCGTTATAATACAGCAGCATCAATTTGGTTCATGTCTATTCGTTATCGAGGAAGTTCTAAAACAAAAAAATTAGTTTGGGTTAGTACCCAGTTAGGTTTTTGTTTTTTTATTTTCCCTCTCTATAAGCGCGCTCATCATTATGGGCATGATTATTGTGGCGTCTCCCTCAATCATTGTGCGTTTGGCCTTCTCACTGATTTTACCCCACGACACCGCTTCTCTGGGACGCGCGCCGCTGAGACTGCCGTCCCATTCGTTTGCTGTGCTGATGTAGACGACGTAGTCTAAACCATCTTTGAATTGGTTCCACCAGATTGTGTGGTGTTTGCTTATGCCGCCTCCGATTATGAGGGCCCCTGACTTTTTAGCGTCAAAAACGGTGTTGTTGAGATCATCTTCGTCTTTTAGGAGGTTAACTCGGAAGTCTTTGTGGTCTTGGCTAAAGAACCATAGTTGGTAACCCACAGAGCCATCCGTTATGCCGGGTACGTAGATGGGGATGTCGTTTTTGGCTGCCCAATAGAGAATCGAGGATTCGTTGCAACAGCGTAAGCCGATTTCGCGTGATAACTCGGTTGTGGAGAGTTCTTTTTTCCCTTCCTTGTAGAGGTCAGAGAGCATAGTTTGGATTTTCTTTTCAATGATAGTGCCATAGCTGTCATTAGGAACAAGAACGTTGCCCAATCGATTGACACCTTCCTCATGTAGTCTGCTGTCATTCATGATAAAACTGCCTCTGTAGTAGTCCTTCCAACACCGGGCGAGATCGTGATCAAGGGTACCGCAGGTTGTGATAATAACATCAACGAGTTTGCGCTTTACTAATTCTCGAATGACGCCCCGAGTACCCGTTGCAATGATGTCGGCGGTAAATGAGAGGAATTTAACACATTTCTTGTCTGTCACCATAGCCTCAATGATGTCCACACCAGTGGCCAGTTTACCAGCTGTGAAACCCCAAGCATTCTCCATCTGTCCCACTAACTCATTCACCGTCATATTTTCTGTGAATTGGTAATCTTTCACTGCAACTTTATGTGCTTCATGCGTTTTTGGCATTTCTCAGTCTCCACCGAAAGAACAAATAAAGAAAAATAAATAGCTGTCGAAAATAGCGATGCTATGGCGATGTTGATTTAATGATTCGGCTATAGTGTTGGGATTTAGCTGTTTTTGTAGTAGCAGACAGTGGACTGGGTTTATAGGAAACCTGCGTCTCGTAGCTTTAAAGCAACTGAGATATTGCCTTGAAACTGGATTTTGCCGCTGAGCACCGCTTTTTCTGCGCTCAATTTTCCGTTAACTATATCTAAAAAATCTGTACCACTCATTTTGAGTTCCAGATTTGGTGATAGTGCAGTCCCTTCTGTTACTTGGAGTTTCTGGTTTTTTACAGTTATACTCCAGTTGCCACCGTCAGGGCCAGATACATCGAACTGGGTTACTATATCGATGCCTGCGGCTTTTTCTGGTTTAAATTTTTCCGGTAAACGTTTCTCGAAGAATTCACGTGGGGTTTGTACATCCATCCTTTTCATCTCGTGTTTTTGCTAAATGTATGTCGAGCTTTTTGAACTTTTTTTTTTAAAAAATTATCTGAAGAGATCTCTATCTTTGGGCCGCGTAAGTATAGCTGTAGTTGCATCTTCAGTGCGTCGATAGTTGTAGCCTCGTACAATAGCTGCCGGTATGCCCTCGTTGGCTTGCCCCATCACCAGTTCTGTTGCAGAAGCCAGTTCATCTGCTATGGCGGTTTGCTTAATTTTAAGTACATAGCCGAACAGATCTTTTTCGCCCCGTCTATCTCGGATCGGTTTAAACCCTGCGGTGCCGATTGCAACGTTGATTTCACCCATTCGAAACGGTCTGCCATGTGTATCTGCAACAATCACTGCCGTATCTGCGTCGCTGAAGCGTTTGATTTCTGCTCGGATATTTGTTGCGGAGATGTTGGGGTTTTTGGGCAGGGGAACCACGTTGTGATCCCCGCTGACATTGGAGTGGTCAATTCCGGCGTTTGCGCAGATTATGCCGTTGTGAGTTTCGGTTATGATGCTATTTTGTCCTATGCGTACGATGTCTTTAGTTTCTTGTAGTATGACTTCGACAAGTGCGGGGTCTTTGTTGGTTTGGTTGGCGATTTCTATGGCGCGTTGGGACGGTTTAATTGTTTTGAGGTCCACGATGTTGCCCTCGGATTTGGAAACCACCACATGTGTAACTACCACAACATCGTCCTGTTGGATTGGGGTACCCTGTTTTTTTGCGGTTTCAGCAATCATTTTGCCCAAGTTGTCGCCTGGTTGTATCAGTGGTAACCCTTCAATGGGTATCACTTGAATGGTGGTTGTGATGTTTATCTCTCCTATCAGAGATGCTTGTTGTCCTGAACTTAAGGTTTGCTTTAAGCTTGAACTGAATTGGGCGCTTTTATTTGGTAAATGTTACTGAATAATATTTACAGTTTAAATGGGCGTGTAATAGTTAACAAGTATGGACGATACAGATGTGCTTGCATTGCAAGCACGAATAGCGGCAGTACTGCCAGCATTGAACGAATATCAACGCCGTAGATATTTGGCGATTGAAGCAAAAACCATAGGATATGGCGGTATAAGTCTTGTAAGCCGCTTATCGGGCGTGTCTCGTCAGACATTGACTACAGGCCTAAAAGAACTCGACAACCCAAACACAAAACCACCAAAACAGGGCCGAAGCCGCAAAAGTGGAGGGGGACGAAAACCCATATGGGAAACTCAGCCCCGCATACTATACGCCCTTAACGATTTGATTAACACACATACCAAAGACAATCCAGACTGTATTTTGTCATGGACCAACAAAAGCCTGCGAACCATCGAGAGGAGCCTAAAAGAGCAGGGGTTTGAGGTTTGTTATCGGGTTGTGGGCATGATGCTAAAGATGCTAGGCTATGGTTTAGCGACCGATAAAAAAACCACGACAACCGCTATGTTGCCTGATCGTGACAAACAATTCGAATACATAAATAGTGAAACAGCAAAGGCCATGGTAGATAGGAATCCTGTACTCTCAATCGATGTAAAAAAGAAAGGCCGCTTAAGCAATCTCACGGACAGCAGTCAAACCTGCCAAACGATAAACACACCTCTTGAGGTGGTAGATCATGATTTTCCAATCCCTGAACTCAGCAGGGCTACCTCGTTTGGAATATATGAGATTTTTAAAAAGCAGGGGTTTACCAATGCCAGACTTAGCTCGGAACTGATCGTATTTACCGTGGAATCCCTGCGGAAATGGTGGTATGCCGAGGGCGTATTTGAGTATCCGGATGCTTTAGAACTTGTCATTGTTGCTGATTGCGGCAGGAGGAGATATCGAAATCACCTCTGGACGTATGAACTACAAAGGTTTGTAAACGAAATTGGAAAACCCATCAAAATTCTTCATCATCCACCGGGAACCAGTAAATGGAACAAAACGGCATGTCGTTTTTTTTCATTCATCCACAGAAATTGGCAGAGCATGCCCATGGTCAATGGCGCTGTCATTATCTCTTTAATTGGAGACGCAAAAACAGAAAAGCGTTTGGCGATGCGGTGTATTTTTGATGAAGCCACACACAAAACCGGCCGTAAAATATCTGATGCAGAATTTTCCTCAATCAACATATCCCCCGCAGATTTCCACGGCGAATGGAACTACACCATCGCTCCAACAACGGTTGAGATCTCACTTAATTAGTACCATCTCCTGCTGGGGAGAGTACTCCAATAAGACATCGCAAAGTTAGTTGTGAAATAAAGAAACCTATGCTTAATCGATTTTAATCCGGTTTGAAATAACGCTTAAACCAAAAAAAGATAAAAATAAAGTTGGGAGACCACCGGGTCTCACGGATCTATATTTTAGTCACGGAATTTCTGGAGTTTCTGCAACATCAGTTTGTCGCCCTCAGCATCACCAGCACAGGTTGCGATGAGGCCATCGACAAGTCCAACGCATTTTTCTGCTTTTTCTTCCACGGTTTCCATGGTTGCAGCAGTTGGCCAGCCGATGAGTTTGAGGGTTTCTACGTTCTTAGATGTGCCGACCAAGAAATATGCAAACAGTGGTTTGTTGAGTTTCTTGCATTCTGCGGAGACTGCTTTGAGTTGATCAAATGAATCATCGCATAGTCTCATAAAGTAAACGAAGTCCCATGGCTGACGGACACGTTCCAGTGTATCTTCGATTGACTGCCTTGCGCTCAGGAGACATCCGAGTTTTAGGTTTTTGGTTTTTACGTCATTGCGTATAAAGTCCCGGGCAACTTCAGAGGAAGACAATTGTTTTATGGCTTCACCAAAGTGGGGCTTGTCTCCCATAGTGACTGCTAAACCGTCGAGTCCAACGACATCTGATGCAAGGGCTAAGCCGCCGACTTCAACAGGGCCCTTATAGTGTAGTATGAAGATTGGGCAGACATACTTGTCTGGGTATTTGTTTTTAAGTAGGCAACTGACTACGACACCGCTTGGCGCTGGAAAACCGGCGGCGCTGTCAGTTACATTCCATCCGTCGACTAGATCTTTGAGTTCTTCTGCAAGCTTGAAGAATTTACGTGTTGGCACAAACTCATTTAAGATTTTCATAGAGATTCCATCTCGATTTAAGAGGGGAGGCCTTCTGGGTTAAAAAATCTTTTGCATATCCACCATTCTGGTGTTCTCTGACTTTAATCTCTATAGCTGAGTCACACTTTAGTCTGCCATTTATTTACCAAATTGTTATTTCATCTGTTGTTGTTTATCTTGGATAAAGCGTTGCTTGGTGTTATACGGCAGTTTCTATGTTACTCTTCATTGTTTTTCTCTGCGCTCCCTTTTGAGCCTGGATAGTTTAGCGATTTCCGATTTGTCAGCTACATCCATCTCGACATCTAAACCTGACGTCAGTTTTGCACCCCTATTTGAGCGTACAATCACTGTAGAATACCCAATTTTGTTGCCTGCCGAACCAACTGAAACATCTGATAATCGAGAAACAAAATCCCCACAGAAATTACATGCTTTCTCAGATGCTCTGTCAAGATCTTTTATTCCACAGCTGAGTTCTTTGCCCTCAATCCACACGATGAATTTACCCTGTTTAACCTGTGTTTTCATAGCTTTATCTAAATCAGCGCCCAACTGTATTTTTATTTCTTCTTTGAGTCTCTGGGGGTTGAAGGCCCCAAAACAGAATAATCCAATAACGGTGATTTCTATATCTCTGCTGAGGGTTTGCTGAATTTTTCTGATAGCCGTTATCTCACATGGTGTGCAAACTACCGCTATGCGTTTTTTACCCTCTGATAAGAGTTCTCGTAACTTCTTGGTTGTGCTGACTCTATGGTAGACGGTGCCTTTAGATGCCAAAATATCCTCTGCAGTTTCTGCTGCTTCCGCCTCTGCGTTGTATCCGTTCTTGCGTCGGGCAACTATGGCCACATCAAACAAACCCTCATGCATCCCCTTCAGTAGTAATGCAGTGACTACGCCACCGTCTTGCCCTTCAATTTGACTCTTTGCTGAAAATAGGTTACGATAGGTACCCAGCTCCAAATCTTTGGTTCCATCAAGGAACTGTTGTTCCATTTTTTCATCCTCTGTGTTGCAGACCGGGGCCTTCTCTGTTTGCTCAGCTGTCATCTATGTTGCACGTCTCTACTTTAGAGCTGATTTAGCCGCAAATAAAGTTAAGCCCAAACAAAGCCTCTTCTGTCTGCACGGACATGTATGCAATCAATCGGAAGGCACCAAGTCAAGATACCCCACATAAAGGTTGCTTGGCATGTCAGAAAGGTGCAAAGGACTCACGTTGCCGTTGGTCGTCGTTTTGAACGTTATATGCATTTTGAAGAGATACTGTTGTAGTGACTTGCAAAGCGTTGATATATTCTGCTCATGGGCCTTCTCAATTTTTCCTGAGATGATGGTAAATCTTAATTATTTTGGAATCATTCTTTCTTTGTTTGTGAAGGTTATGAAGATAGCTGTTGCTGGTAAGGGCGGAGTCGGTAAAACCCTCATCGCAGGCGGCATCGCCAGGGGTTTTGCTGAGCGTGGATTAAAAACAATCGGAATAGACGCTGATTCCTCCCCCAATCTCGGTTTAACTTTAGGGTTATCTGCGGAAGAAACCCGGAAAATAGTTCCCATATCAGATAATCAGCCACTTGTGGAAGCAAAGACCAGCACAGGTTACAGTGGTGTCTATAATCTTAACTTTACTGTTGATGATATTGTCAAGCAGTACTCTGTACCCACCCCGTTGGGTGTAAACCTCATCGTCATGGGTACTGTTCATACCATGGGTGCTGGTTGTATGTGTGCCCCAACTGCTGTTATACGGGCTCTTTTACGGCATCTTGTGGTTGAAGTAAACGAAGCAGTAGTCATGGACCTTGAAGCAGGTGTGGAGCACATCGGCAGAGGTACAGCACGTCAAGTCGACGATCTTCTCATAATTGCCGATTCCAACATGAAATCGCTTGAAATCGCCAAACATATCCATGATTTAGCAGTTGACGCCGGCATGAAGAGCCTGCATCTCATCGGTAATCGTGTCATGGATAATACACAACGGGAGGCCATTCAAACCTTCGCCGGCCAAAACGGCATCAACGTGGCCGCTTATGTTCCTTGGGATCAGAAAATCATAGAATCCGACATGCTGGGCATAACTCCGCTTAAAAACAAAGGCAACGAAGCGGTAAAAGCTATAGATGGCATCTGCGAGTTTCTACTAAGCAAAAAAGCCTGATTTTTGATCTATCCTTTAGTTGACAGACCTTTTTGTATTCGTGGGGCAGACAGGCTTTAAAATTTAAGGCAAAACAGATTACACTCTATTGAGGAATTATGCGTCACATAAAAATGTATAAATGGAAACATTCTTCGACACGTTTTGATCTAGTTAATTTTGGCGCAAAAGGCGACGGCGTTACAGATGACACTCAAGCTATCAATAGCGCCATTTCTGCTGCGGAAGCTTCTGGAGGCGGTATCGTCGTTTTCCCCAAAGGTATCTTCAAGTGTATGGCGGTACGCCCAAAAAGCACAGTTACACTGCAGGGACAAGGCTGGGGTGAATCTATACTCAAAGGCTTTGATGATAAAAGCAACAACGCAATCATAGACGGCACAGGATACTTCTCCCAAACTTCTCCTCTCACAGAATTCAGTATGTACGATTTAGAATTAGACGGTAAAGACATGAATCGAAATGGCTATCACTACAACCGAAAAGGAATCGGTAATCAATGGATAAAAAACGCTATTTTCCACAACATCTTTGTACATGACACTCCTGCAACCGGTATTGGAACCGACTTTACAATCAACGTCTACTTCACTGATAGCCTAGTCAAAGACTGCGGTACAGAGGGCAAAGTCGGCAATGGTATAGGTAGCAACGGCTTTGGCATCGGAGTTGGAGATGTGACAGAGGTTGTGGTTTTCTCTGGTTGCCAAGCAATCGGCATAGCCAATAATGGTTTCACACTTGAAGCACAGACGACCCAAGGCATCGGCTATGCATCGATAACTGACTGCTACACTGAACGGTGCCATGCAGGCTATTCAAACTCTGGTTCACGCGGTGTCACAATCGATGGTTGCATCGACAACTCCAGCAAACTCGGTGTGTACATAAGCTCTAATGCTTCTAAACCTGGAAACCAAACTCTTATCAGTGATTGCCAATTCATTGAGCAACAAAGCCACGGTGTATACTCCGACGACCCAGCCAACAACCACCTACAAATTAGAGGGTGCCTCTTTGAGGGTTGCGGCGGTTCTGCAATAAAAAGTTATGGAAGCTACTGTAGCTTCACCAATAATATCTTTAAGGGGTGCAGAGAACCGATCATCCTCTGTCAGCCTGGAACAAACGCAGATGGCAAAGGTTACCTAATCACCGACAACCTCATCCTAAACGGCGGTGCATCTGGTATACAGATAGACTCAACCAAGCAGGTAGTCATTGGGATGATCGTTAAAGACAACATAATTTTGGACTGTAGAGGACCCGGAATAAAAGCGATATGTAAAGATGACATGAACAGCGGTAACTATACCGCTTCAGTTATAGACGGTAATGTATGCAACAGCAATTCTTCTCCCCAAATCGATGTGCCCAGCAACTGCCATGGTTTAATTGTTAGAAACAACATCGAATAAACGTCAGTTGCCTCAATATCACAAGAAGGCAATATCTAGTAGATAGCCACCGCTCCCTACTCCCCAGTACATTCTTTTTAGTCTTAATTATCTGCACCTAATCAATAAACTCGTAAGAAACACTTCGGCAAAACATGGCATATTCATCATTCCCATCGGTGAACTCTTCTATTGGGTACTGACATAGGCCGATTTAAAATATTTTATATTAGAACACTACCAAATTTTTGTTCATCTTGGTTTATTGGATGAAGAAACTTCATCGTGTAAACCACAGACAATATATGCGGCTTTTTGGTTAAAAGAAATTGAGGTTATTTGTAGATGAAAACTCTTGTTACTATTGGACGGGGTGGAACTGGGAAATCCAGTTTCAGTGCATTGATGGCTAAAGTCTTCATTGAAGCCAAACAGTCACCTATACTTCTGGTTGATGCTGATCCGGACCAGAATTTGGGTGAAATGTTAGGCGTGGACCTCAAAGAAGCCGGTAAATACACCATAGCTGATTTGATTGTGAGCACTTTTATCGAAGGCGGTGGTACCACTATCGGTGTTGCTCCAACTCAGCGTATTGAGAGCCGTATCTGGGAAAAGGGGTTATATGAAAGTGAAAACTTTGATTTTATGGCTGTGGGTAATAAATGGGTTGAAGGTTGCTACTGTATGCCCAACAGTGCCCTCAAGGGTGCCTTAGAATCACTGGCGAAAAACTACAAATATGTAATCGTCGACTCTCCAGCGGGGTTGGAGAACCTAAATAGACGTATAACCTCTGAGGTTAATGATATCTTTGATATCTTAGATCACTCCAAAAAGTCGCAGGATCATGTCCGTCGAGCTTACAAAATCGCAAAAGAAGTTGACATGAGATTTGAAAATTTTTATCTAATCGGTGGTTACCGTTTTCCAGATGATTTAGGGAAGCGTGCTGAGGAAGAGCTGAACTTTAAGTATCTGGGTAAAATTGAGGCTGATGAGCAGTTGGACCAGTTTGTTCTTGATGGAGAATCGCTTCTGGATTTACCAAATACCAACAAGGCTTACTTGTCAGTCAAGCAAATTCTCAGAAACTTGGATTATTTGTAAGGGTATTTCCTTCACACATTTTATTAAAAACCTAACGTTTCTCTAAATCCGACCTGACTTTCGAATAAAGATTCTGGAAAGGTTTAAAAATACTGTAATTGAGTGTAGTTGGTAAACCTTTACTGAGGTTTACAATTTGACTAAAAACGTCCATGTAAAAATAGACGAAATGAAGACCAACGCCGGTCTTATCAAAAACCTCGAGTTATCCATCGGTAAAGTTGTCAATGACAACTACACTGAGCCCATGGGTCCAACTCCAATGCCCTCCGTAACTGCCCTGAGAGATTGGGACATGAAGCTTCTTACTAAGTATAAGGCCTTCTATATGCCCGATTGCGATTCATGTTGCCTTTGTACCTTTGGTAAATGTGATTTGACTGCTGGCAAACGTGGTGCATGCGGCATAGACATCGAAGCCCAATCATCTCGTATTGTCATGATTGCTTGTGCAATCGGCGCAGCCTGCCACTCAGCACACTCAAGGCACTTGGTTCATCATTTGATCGAGAAATATGGCCGCAGATTCCCACTAGATATCGGCGGTTTAAACATCAAAGTTGAAGCACCAATCACGCGTCTAGTAACCGGTATCAAGCCCGAGACACTCGGCGACCTAGATGAAGTTTTAGCATATGTCGAAGAGCAAATCACACAAATTCTTGCAGTAGCCCATACAGGTCAAGAGGCTAGTGCATTAGACTTTGAGTCTAAAGCAATGCACGTCGGTATGTGTGACCATGTTGGCATGGAAGTCGGTGATATTGCACAGATTTCCGCTTTAGGTTACCCAAAAGCTGACCCCGAAGCTCCACTTGTGAAACTGGGTATAGGTAGCGTTGAACGTTCCAAACCAGTTATCATGTGTATCGGACACAACGTCGTTCCATCAGTCGGCATCATCGACTACGCTAAAGAAACCAAAGTTGACGATAAAATCGAAGTAGTCGGTTTATGTTGTACAAGTCACGATATGACGCGATACTATAACCGTGCCAGAATCGTCGGTCCAATCAGTTGGGAACTTAGATTTATTCGCGCAGGATTAGCAGACGTCGTTGTGCTTGATGAACAATGCATCCGAACAGACGTCGCTGAGGAAGCTGCTAAAGTTAACACACCCGTCATCGCAGCTTCTGAGAAAAACTGTGTTGGTTTTAAGAACCGCACAAATGATGACACAAATACAATAGTTGAAGATCTTGTCAGCGGTAAAGTTAAAGGCGTACTTATCCTCGACCCCGAAAAAGTCGGTGAAGTAGCAGTCCGAGTAGTACAGAAAGTAGCTCCAGCACGCAAACGTATGAGCGCCTTGCCGACACCTGAAGAACTTGTCGAAATCGCAAAAACCTGTCGGCAATGCAAACAATGCCAACGCAACTGCCCTCAGGACTTCGCAATTCCCCCTGCCTTAAAAGCAGCCGCCACAGGCGACATCTCACTGCTAACAGACCTCTATGAAGTCTGTATCGGATGCGGTAGATGTGAAAGTGCCTGCCCACAGAAAATCAAGATACATAGTCTCATCGTCAAAGCAGGCGAAAAAACGATGTATGCTGAAGACAACCTCTGTCGTGTTGGCAGAGGGGCCATCCAAGACACTGAAATCCGTAACGTCGGTAGTCCCATTGTACTTGGCGAAATCCCCGGCATAGTAGCACTCGTAGGTTGTAGCAACTATCCAAAAGGCGGCAAAGACGTCTACGATATAGCCCGAGAATTCGCAAGCAGACGATACATCGTCGTCCTATCCGGATGCTCAGCCATGTCCGCAGGCAGCTACCGCAACGAAGACGGCAAAACCATATGGGAAGAATTCCCCGGCGGATTCGAAGCAGGAGGCGTCTGTAACGTCGGCTCATGTGTATCAAACAGCCACATCGCAGGTGCAGCAATCAAAGTAGCAAACATCTTTGCAAAACGTAGCCTAAGAGGAAACTATGAAGAGATCGCAGACTATATCCACAACAGACTTGGCGCCGTCGGCTTAGCTTGGGGCGCATACAGCCAAAAAGCCGCAGCCATCGCCGCAGGTTTCTGGCGCTTAGGTGTACCAGTGGTCGTTGGTCCACACGGTAGCAAATATCGTCGCACCCTTATGGGCAGAAAAGAAGACCCCAAGAACTGGGAAGTCATCGACGCACGCACCGGCGAAACAGTTAACGTCGGCCCCACACCCGAACACCTCTTCGCTATTACTGAAACCAAAGAGGAATGCATCGTAGAAATCGCTAAACTCTGCATGAGACCCAACGACACCTGGAAAGGACGAAGCATCAAACTAAGCCACTACGTTGACCTAAGCAAACGCTACTTAGGTGTCATGCCCGACGATCTACACCTCTTTGTCAGAACAATGGCTGATGTCCCATCAACTCTAAAAGATGAATTCACAAAAATCTTGGCAGAGAAAAACTGGAAAGAAACAATCATTCCAGACCCGACCATGTTACCAAGAATGGTCCGAAAAATGAAGGAGTAAACGGAGGAACAACCTATGTCCTGTGAACCATGGCAATGTGCAGAAATCGCATCAACTAAAAAAGCAAACCCAATCCAAAACCCCGAGATAGCGGTTGCAATGATGAAGAAGGCTCAACGCCCTCTCCTCATCGTAGGTAGCCAAATCGTTGATAAATATATGGAAGGCAAACAAGCAATCGAATACATCATAGACCTCGCAAATGCATCAAAAATCCCCGTCGTAGCAACAGCCCATATGGTCGGAGAATTCATCAAACGCGGCTATACCCCCGCATCTCACTTAAACGCGATGGAAATCAGTCAACGCGTCTGCGACCCCACGTGGATGGGACTAGACGGTAAAGGTCATCCAGACCTTGTAATATACGTCGGTATGCCCTACTACATGGAATCTCTGATTTTGTCCGGTCTTAAACACTTTGCACCTGACCTCAAAACCATGACTATTGATAACATGTACCACGTCCATGCAAGTTGGTCTTTCCCAAATGCAAGCCTAGAAGTCTGGGCAAACAACCTCAAAGTAATGACCTCAAAATTTAATGAAGGAGGAAATTAAAATGTCAATGTTTAAAGATATACCTGTAGAAGTTGGCGTAATCTACGAAGGTGAACGTATCCGCAGAAACGACATGCAAGTCGAACTCGGCGGACCCACGGTCAAACAAAAGTTCGAACTAGCAAAAGTAAAACCCCTTGACCAGATCGAAGATGGCAAAGTCGTCATAATCGGTCCAGATCTGAATAATCTAGCGGAAGGTGGTGCATACCCATTCGGTATTCTCATTGAAGCTGCAGGCGAAAAACTCGATGCAGGCCTTGAAGGTGTCATAGAAAGACGCATCCACGGCTACCTCAACTACATCGAAGGCTTCATGCACCTAAACCAACGTTACGATATCTGGATACGCCTCAGTAAAAAATCCTTCCAAAAAGGACTAAACAATTTTGAGGCAATCGGCAAAGTCCTCTACAAACTCTTCAAGAGCGAACTACCCATAATTGAAAAACTCCAAGTTACCTTCATAACCGATCCTGCAAAACTTGACCAGATGACCCCTGAAGCAATCCAAGACTATGAAGCACGTGATTCAAAGGCTCGCGGACTCAAAGACTCTGAAGTGGATACCTTCTATGGATGTGCACTCTGCCAATCCTTCGCACCAAGCCACGTCTGTGTTATCACACCGCAAAGGTACAGCAACTGCGGTGCCATCAGCTGGTTTGACGGCAAAGCCTCCGCAAGCATTGATCCCAAAGGGCCCGTCTTTGCAATCCCAAGAGGCGAGATGATCAACGAAGAGAAAGGCGAATTCAGTGGCATCAACGAGGCAGCAAAGAAACGAAGCATGGGTGACGTTACCAAAGTCTGGCTATACACAGCATTTGATCACCCGCATACTAGTTGCGGCTGCTTCGAAGCAGTAACCTTCTACATCCCCGAAGTCGACGGAATGGGTGTTGTCCAACGTAACTTTAAAGGCGCCGCAGTAAACGGTTTACCCTTCAGCACATTAGCTGACTCCACAGCAGGCGGACGCCAAATCGACGGTTTCCATGGGATGTCAATTGAATACATGCGAAGCACAAAATTCTTCGCGGCAGACGGCGGATGGAACCGTATAGTTTGGGTGCCCAAAGAAGTCAAAGAAAAAGTCAAAGATTTCATTCCCAAAGATATTGTCGACAAAATTGCAACTGAAGAAGACGCCAAAACCATCGACGAACTAAAAGCATTCCTCAAAGCAAAGAACCACCCAGTTGTCGCGAAATGGACCACTGAAGAAACACCCGCAGAAGCAGAGGCAGTTACCATTAACGAAGAAGCCGCAGGAACCATGATGCCAGTTGCAACTGCAGGTTCACTTCCAATCATGGCCGGGGGATTCAAAATCATACTTAAAGACGCTAAAATATACGCCAACAGAGTCATCATCCAAACAGTAAAAGACAAAGACAAACGGTGATCACTACGACTCACCATGACACAGACAAAAAAAAGGACACTGAAGGCCTGCAACTAAGCAGTGACATCTTAGCGGCACTTGCCAAATTCCAACAGATAGAACTCGAAGACTTCCACTTGGACGCTAAAGAACTCGAAATCCTCTTCACGCCCGGCATGGCCGCACAAATCCTGCCTAAACTCAAACTTCCAGGCGTAGCAGGTAGCAAACCCTCTAGTTTGCTATCCACAACCTTCATGCCCCCAATCGAGACTTACCCCAACAAAATCAGTACCGTTAAACTAGGCGCAACTAAAAGCGAAGGCGGCACACGCGGCAAAACATTTACAATCGGCGGAGAACTCTCTCCTGCCTTCTATACATTTGAAAATGTAATTCCACACAAACCCATCGTTACCTTAGATGTCTTTGATATGGAAGTACCCCTATCCAAAGCAGTCAAAATGCACGTTAAAGACGTAGTCGGCGATCCCGCCGCATGGGCCAAACTTGCAGTCGAAAAATTCGGTGCAGATATGGTCACAATGCACCTTATCAGCGTCGACCCGCTCCTAAAAGATGCCTCACCCAAAGAAGCATGCAAAACAGTTGAAAAAGTCCTTCAAGCCGTAGATGTACCACTCATCATCGGTGGATGCGGTGACCCAGTCAAAGATACTGCCCTCTTCGAAGAAGTATGTACCCAGTTCTCCGGCGAACGCTTCCTAATGAGTTCTGTCACACTCGACATGGACGTAGAGAAATGCGCTAAATTCATCAAAAAGGCAGGCAACGCAGTTCTTGCATTCACACCCATGGATCTTAACTTTGCACGTGAACTCAACAGACGCCTCTACGACCACCTTGCACGCGAAGACATTGTCATGGACCTAACAACCGCAGCGCTCGGCTATGGGTTAGACTACGCATTCACCAACATGGAACGTGCTCGTATCGGTGGATTAATGGGAGACCAAGAACTTGCACACCCTATGAGTAGCGGGACAACCAACGCATGGGCAGCTCGTGAAGCATGGTTAAAGATGTCAGCTGATTGGGAACCACGTGAACTCAGAGGCCCACTCTGGGAAGTCACCACAGCTCTAACCTTGTTGCTCGCAGGTGTCGACCTGTTCATGATGATGCACCCAGCAGCCGTAAAAACCCTCAAAGACGTAACTAACTACCTAACAAGCGGCAAAAAAGTCGACCCAGCCAATTTTGCTGATTGGGTCAAAGTGAGAGCTTAAGGAGACATGAAGTGTATGGCAGAAAAGAAAAAAGGTGGATTAAAAGAACTCAGCCCCATCACAATTTACAAGAGTTTACCTAAAACCAACTGTAAAGAATGCGGCCAAGACAACTGTATGGCATTTGCCACAAAAATTGTCAACCGTGAAGTTGACCTAGAAGCATGCAAACCCCTGCTAAAACCCGAAAACGCAAAACATTATGCTCTATTAAAAGAATTACTCAAACCCGCAGTTAAAGAAGTCACAATCGGTATTGGTGATAAAGCCAAAAAAATCGGCGGCAAACTCGTCATGTACCGCCATGAATTTACCTACAAAAATCCCACAGCCCTCGCAATAGACGTTACCGATGAAATGTCCGAGAGCGAAGTTGTTAGCCGCGTACAGAAAACAGAGAACTTTAGTTACGAATACATCGGTAACACACTAAAACTCGATTTAATCGCCGTTCGAAGTACCAGCGAAGATTCAGACAAATTCAAAGCATGCGTTAAAAAAGTCTTTGAAACCACCCAGTTGCCCCTTATCCTTGTTACCCTCAACCCCGCCATAGCCGAGGCGGGTTTAATGGCTGCACCTAAAGCCAGACCGCTCATCTACGCTGCAACCACCACTAACTGGAAAGAAATGGCCGAACTAGCCATCATGTATGATGCCCCACTCGTTGCATCTGCACCAAACGATCTAAGCGCACTTATCTCACTGGCAAAGACTCTGCAGGAATACGGCGTCAAAGACATCGTCCTAGACCCTGGAACCTTCGCAAACGAGGGCTTAGCAGACACCATCAACAACTTTACCATGTTGCGACGTGCAGCCACTAAAGGCGGCGAAGAACTCGCAGGTTTACCCCTTCTAGGGATCCCCATGGTTACTTGGGTAAACAAGGGTGAACTTGCAGATGATCTCGTCAAATGGCGCGAATCCTATCTGGCATCGATGATGATTACCCGATTCGCAGACGCACTCATACTCCACGGTAATGATGGATGGAGTTTGTTGCCAATAGTCGTGCTAAGACAAAACATCTACACCGACCCCAGAAAACCAGTCGCGGTTGAACCCGGCCTCAAAGTCTTCGGTACTCCAGACGAAAACAGTCCCGTTATGTTCACAAGCAACTTCGCATTAACCTACTACACCGTTGCCTCAGACATCGAGAGTAGCAAAACAAACGCCTACCTCATCGTAGTCGACGCAGAAGGTGCCGCTATCGACAGCGGAGTTGCAGGACGCAAACTTACAGCTGAAAAAATCGCAGAAGCAATCAAAACTAGTGGTATCGAAAACAAAGTCAAACACCGAAAAATCATAAGCCCAGGCAAAGCATCTCGCATCAGCGGCGAAATTGAAGAATTGTCCGGTTGGAAAGTTTTGGTTGGACCACGCGACAGCAGTGAGATCCCCAAATACATTATCGACAAGTGGCAACCATAAACTATCCCCTTACTTTCTTTTTTAACAATCATCTATTTTGCTACAAAAATCTACCTGACACCCTGTCGATTTTTATTTATAACCACTCTTGGAATTTAGGTAAAGATTTATCCGAAAGAATGTTGAGAATAAAGGGGAAGAGGGTATAGTTATGGATATAGACCTGCCCAGTGATGAGTTTATCAAAACAAGCTTCCAAGATGCCTGCAAAACACTGGGAATAGAAAACTTTGAGCAAAGCCTCAAACAGACCGTCATCTACGATATGACTGACGGTATGCGTACTTCAACTCAGTTAAAAGGATCTAATGCTTATTATGATGGCGGTATTTTTGTTGTGCGTTTAATGAACATCATGCGGGTACTGGGTATGCCCGCATGTTACGTCAATGTCATCGAAGAAAAGCACCGCCAAAGAGAAAACTACTCCGATATCTATGACGGCCTTAAGCGTCTCTACACTGATTATGCGGAATACGCCCAAAAATATGGTGTTAGACTTAATTTCGTCGGCGATTTGGAAACCGCTCTTGAACCCGAAGGTTCATCAGGAGGGTTTGGTAAAGAACTAAAGAGGCTCTGTCAAAAAACTGCGGGTAACACCCAGTTTACGGCTAACTTTTTAATCAACTACTCCTTGGATTGGGCAATGAAACACGAATCTTACTTCACAGGATTTCCAAAGATAGATGTGACTATCCGTCACACTAAGCTCCAGTTCCCAACAGGTATGATGCTCCCACCTGCGATTTCTGATTTTAGCAGTCTTATGTATGTCCAACAGGGCTCTGCAAGCAGTACTTGGAACGATACTCAACTCATCTATTTGGTTGCTGTGGCACTGAGAAGCAAGATCCTGAACGAATCCACCCAATACTTCAAACAATACGCCGAAGGCGAACGCGATTTCGTGCGTTCCCAGCGGGAAACTGAACTCTACCTAGTTCATAGGCGTCCTTTCGTAGAAAAACTCATCGGCGATATCATGTATGCAAAAATTAAAACCTCATCTATTCCCATGGCAGAGAATACACCTCAAACTAAGCGGATGATGATAACAGGGAACCTTGGACCGGAAATATATGAATTCTAGCGAAGCAGGCAAAGAAAAAGTGCCCTTCCGTAGTATTTTGCATATCGGACGTCCTTTCACTTCTTTGCTTGTGGGCTTGGGGGTTTTAGCTGCCTGTGTTGCCGGCGCCGGTTTAACTGTTGCTGATTTGTGGTTGCCAGTAACCTTGGCAACTCTTGTGGGCTTCTTGTTTGGATTGGCCAGCAACTCTATAAACGATTATCTTGACATCGAAATAGACAAAGTTGCCCATCCCGAACGCCCGTTACCCTCTGGTATACTCAAACCTAAGCTATATCTTGTTTTTTCAGTTGTAATGTTTGGGGCTTGTTTTGCCTTAACTTACCTCTTGAGCACAATATCGGGTATAGCCGCTTTTGTAATGGTGATGTTTGCTGCGGTCCTCCAAATCGGTTATGAACTGGGTATAAAAAAGAAAAAAGCCGCCGGTAACATACTTATGGGCTTCCAGGCGGCATTGGGTTTCATATTCGGTGGCGTAATTGTGAATGGTTTGGAAGCTACAGCGGTTATGGCCGTATCTTCCTTTTTGGCTATCTTTGGCCGTGAAATCATCAAAGATATCGAAGATATCAAAGGTGATGTAGACCGTAGCACATTGCCAAAGATAATTGGGCCAAAAAACGCCGGCATCTTCGCCGCGTCTCTGGTGGTTGTAGCAGTGGTCATCAGTATTTTATCGTATTATCCCTTTCAAATCTTTGGCTTAGGCTATCTGGTACTTGTCATAGTTGCGGATTGTATCTTCATTGGTTCTATTCCATTAATATTTCAAAACCCCAACAAGGCAAGGAAGCTACTTAAAATCGCTATGCTGATCGCCATTATCGCATTCATATCAGGCCGTATCCTGCCCTGACTTGGCTCTTTATCCCTTCTGCATCTAGAACAAGTGTTTTTGTGCAGTCTGCTATTGGAATTGTATGTGTAAGTTTAATGCGATTTTAGGTTTTTATCGTTGTGTTATTATGCTTAGGTGGATGTTACTTTTTTTACTCTGCCGTTAGGTTCAAACTGGTAGATGTCAAAAAACTAATGAGATTCTGTTAGATTTGTACTAAAAATTGATAAACCCCCGCTGTCACTACATGCATACTCAACGAGAGAAGGGAACAACAACGGGCTGCGGTATCTTTGGCGTAATAAACTATGAAAATCAACATGTCTTCCCATATGTTTACTGGGGACTGAGGGCGCAAAATCACAGAGGCCACCAGTCACATGGTTTTCTTACATACAGTAACGGAGAATTCTATGCATACAAAAGCCTTGACTTGGTACCAAAAGTCAAGAGCGATGCTATACATGAGTGGTTTAGCCGTCTGCCGGGCTCGATTGGTATCGCAAATGTCCGCTATACCACCTCGGGCAAATGCGACGAAGTTTCCATTGTACAGGGCACCCAGCCCTTCATAGCTGCTATAGACGGTCTAAAAGTTGCTTTGTCTTTTAACGGTAATATTGTGAATACCCAACCTCTCAGAAAAGAGATGGCTGAGAATTTCTCCAACTTTATCTACAACTGCGATTCTGACTTGGTTTGCCATAAGATGCTCCTTGGACTCAAACAAACAAACGATTTGGTGCTGGCCGCCAAAGGCGTCATGGAAAGTCTAGATGGTGCATTTAGCGTCACTGGTATAACCGGTGATGGCACGTTTTTTGCTTTCAAAGATCCCCATGGAATAAAACCACTCTGCGCTGGGCATGATCCCAACAGCAAAACATATGCGTTTTCATCTGAAACCGTCAGCCTTGATATGAACAGTTTTGTTCGAGATTTCGAATTAAACCCCGGTGAACTCGTTATTGTCTCCAAAGACGGTTTTAAACGTATCCAAGTCATCCCAAATCCACGACACGCATTTTGCGCTTTTGAGTACGCCTATTTTGCGCGGCCCGACTCGATTTTTAACCACAAATATGTTTATGAAATCCGCGAAGATTTTGGACGCAATATCGTAAAAGAATACCCTCAAATCGCTAAAGACGGTGATATTATCATATCAGTGCCTGAAACCGGGGATGACTCTGCAATGGGTGTTCATGAGGCGTCTGGTTTGCGCTGGGAACGCGCCTCACGCCGCCACCGATATGTCACCGAACGCGCTTTCATTCTACTAAATGCCGAACGTTATTCCACTATAGACAAAAAAATAAATATTTTGGACGCAAAAGTCAAAGACAAAAACGTCATTATTACCGAGGACAGCATTGTCCGCGGAGACACAACTAGTATTATTATCGAGAAAATGCGAAAAGCAGGCGCAAAAAAAGTCTACGTCTTTGTCACTTTTCCCCGCATCATTGGTCCCTGCTTCTATGGTATCGATATGTCTAGTTACGGCCAACTTATCGGTAGTCGTCATAGCTCTGAGGAAATTGCCAAAATCATCGGAGCTGACGGTGTCTGCTACCAATCTCTTGAGGGCTTAATCAAGGCAATAGGTACAAAAGAAGACGAACTCTGTTTAGCCTGTGTCACCGGCAAGTATCCCACACCGTGTGCACAGAAAATCGCTGATATAATGAAGAATCGCTTTCAGGAAGGCTGTGAGGAAAAGGGCAGAATCTATGAGAACGACGATGTTCAGCCGTAACTGCTATTAAGTGTCTCCTCACAAAGTAGAACATAACGGTGGTATCTGAGTGGAAAAAATAGGTGTCCTGCTGGTTTCATATGGTGCAAGAGAAGTCGCCATGGCAGATGCGCTTCTAAGAAGCCCAAACCACAAAGTCGAACTCTATATCGCCGACAAACAATGCAATCCCTTCAACGCTAAACATGCCACTAAACACATGATTATTCCCAGTCTCGATATCGCGGACATCTGCCATTTTGCCCTAGAAAACAAGGATCATCTAGATTTTGTTTTAGTAGGTTCGGAAAATCCAATCATCAAAGGTATCCGTGATTTAATCGAGCAGAAAACGGGTATCCCCGTTATCTGCCCAAAAAAGGCATATGCGATTGAAGAAAGCAAAGTAGCACAGCGTATTCTCTTTGAGGAGATTGCGCCCCAAGCTAACCCCCGCTTCAAAGTTTTCAACCCCGCCGAATACCAAACCCAAGCAGATGTAAAAGTTGCTGTCTACAAGTGGCTCGACGAACTCGGCAACAACGCCGTCGTTAAACCAGACAAACCCGCCTTGGGTAAAGGTGTCGGTGTCTGGGGTGATCATTTCACCAACCGCGAGCAACTCTTTGAACATTTCCTCTCAAGCTTCAAATCCAACTCTGTTATCATCGAAGAGAAAGTTCCCGGCGAAGAATCCAGTTGTATGGGATTTTGCGATGGTAAACATTTCATTTTGCTTCCCGATACCCGTGACTACAAACGTGCATTTGACAATGACCAAGGACCAAACACAGGCGGCATGGGCTCATATAAAGACCAAAAAGACTACCTGCCTTTTCTCACATCTGCTGACCGTGAAGCTGAACTAGCGTTGGCACAGAGAGTCTTTGAAGGCTGGAAGAAAAAAATCCCCGATGATACCGCACTCCGTGGTGTACCCCTCTACCTTGCATTCATGCATACCGGCCGGGGTATAAAGATTCTAGAAATCAATAGTCGTCCCGGCGACCCCGAAATCATAAACTTGCTCCCTATCATAAAAGACGACTTTGTTGATATCTGTCTTCGCATGGTTGATGGCACTCTTAGAGACGTTGCCATAGAGAAAGCTGCAACAGTTCTAACCTACAAAGTTCCACCCGATTATGGTGGATACTCCGAAGTGCACGCATACAGGCTCAACAAAACCGATATCGGTACACCCATAGACTTAACAAAAGCCCAAGCCCTAAAACAAAAGTACGGCGACAACATCCGCATCTACCCCGGATCTATGGAAATCCGCAACGGCAAAATCTACACCCTCAAATCCCGAACTGTGGGTATTTTAGGTATCGGTTCATCCATAGAAGAAGCCCGTCAAATCAGCCAAGAAGGCGCAAAAACCATCACCGGCGGCGCACTATGGAACCGCACCGATATAGCCACCAAAGAACACATCACAAAAAGTACCCAAAACTTGGAGAAACTACGAAGATGAAACCAAAGCTTCCAAAACATATAGTGGTTTCTGATTGTGAGGGCCCCATCTCAATAAATGATAATGCATACGAATTAGCCGCACATTTTATCCCAAACGGTGAAACCCTTTTTTCTAACCTAAGTTGCTATGACGATGTGCTAGCCGACATTGTTCACAAATCCGGCTACTCCGTGGGCAGTACACTGCGTTTGATTCTGCCCTTCTTTAAAGCATACAACCTCACAGACCAACAACTCGAAGAATTCTGCACCCAAAACATCGCCCTTCTACCCCACATCACCGATACATTGAACTACATCAACGGCATCGCAGAAGTCTTCATCGTTAGCACCAGTTATGAACACTACATCAAAGCACTATGCAAAACCCTAAACTTCCCCTACAAAAACACCTACTGCACAAAAGTAAGTCTCGACAAATACCCCCTCAATCCCCAAGAGCAAACCCGTCTAAAAGAACTAGCCCAAGAAATTGTACAAATGCCCAAGATTACAATCCCACCCAACGCGAGATCACTTGATGATTTTCCAGCAACAGACCAAGCAACAATCCAGCGGCTCGATGAAATCTTTTGGGTCGAACTTCCAAAAACCTCTGCCGGCAAACTTCTCACCGAGGTGGTCACAATTGGTGGCCAACAGAAAGCCGAAGCTATCTGTGATGCCGCCAAACGCACAGGCACACAACTTTCAAACGTAATGTATGTAGGTGATAGCATAACCGATGTGGAAGCCTTCAAACTGGTTCGTGAATCCGGAGGGTTAGCGGTCTCCTTTAACGGCAACGCTTATGCAGTAAGAAATGCCGGGGTCTCAGTGCTCTCAGAGAGCACCCTTGCAACTGCGGCACTTGCTGAATTGTTCTGCAGAGTAGATAACAAAAAATTGCTTCTGTTAGTTAGGGTTTGGTGTAGAGAGGTGCTCACCAAAAACAGTCTTAGTTCAATGTCGATGATACGTCCGTTCACAGTTTATCCTAGCACATTGCCTGAAGTCCAAGTGATAACACCTAAAAACATGGAAAAAATCGTGCAAAAAAGTTGTGCGTTTAGAGAAAAAATACGTGGAGAAAACATTGGGAGATTAGGATAGATGAATAAAAAAATAGATGATACATTTATAGAAGCTTTTTCCGGCATCTATTGCCGCATAATCATAACCGCAGATGATGTAGAAACCCTTTGCAAAGCGGCCTCCGACGCTACCGCGACCCCCTCGGTGGTAATTGGCCGAACAGAGGGCGGCGTAGAGCGCTACCTCGGCCCAGAACAAACCCCTGATGGTAGAATCGGCGCTATACTGCAACTCTGGGGAGAAATTAACGCCAAAAAAGACTTCACCCAATCCGTAGAAAAATTCGAAAAAGAGCTCAGTTACCGTATCCGCCAAGACATACTCGTCAAACCCTTCACCGCTGTCTATGACGCTATGCCAAACGCTGAGGGAAAGATGGATATGATGGAACGAGTAGGACACTGCGGGGACGGCTATGAATGGATCGAAAAACGCCACAACCGTGACGTCATTGTGGTTCCATTGATGGTGCCCGACTTTGTTATCGAACGCTACCTCGGCTACGCGCGAGGCGTGATGGGCGGTAACATTTGGTTTATGTGCACAACCAAAGAAGCCCTTAAACAAGCCGGTGCCAAAGCCCTCGAGGCTATCCACCACATCGATGGGGTTGTTACAACCTTTGACATCTGCTCAGCGGGTAGCAAACCCGAAACAAATTTCCCCCAAATCGGCCCCACAACAAATCACTACTTCTGCCCCTCCCTCAAAGCCAAGTTAGGCGACAAATCCAAGGTACCCGATGGTGTGGGATACATAGCTGAAGTTGTCTACGACGGTATCTCTGTGGAGGCACTTAAAGCTGCAACCAAAGCAGGTATCGAGGCCATTTTAGACCTCGAAGGCGTAGTGCGTATTTCAGCTGGTAACTATGATGGCAAACTAGGACAGTACAAAATCCCCCTGCGGGAGATTTTCCAATGACCAGTTTTAACGTTATTGGCTTTGGAGCGCTAAACGTCGATACACTGCTAAAAGTGGACAAAATTGCAGGGGCCGAAGATGAGAGCTTTATTCATGATTATGGCGAAGCCTGCGGCGGTTCAGCAGCCAATACTATCGTCGGCTTGGCACGACTGGGCTGCAAGGTAGGATTTATCGGTAAAGTTGCCGATGACCCTCAAGGTAATCTCCAAGTGGACTGCTTCAAAGCCGAAGGTGTTAACACCGACGGCATTATACACGCTCCCAAAGGTAAAAGCGGCGTCTGCTTTGGATTTATAGACAAAAAAGGTGCCCGTGCACTCTACATAAACCCCGGCGTTAACGATAACATCGAATTCCGCGAGTTACAAGCAAACTATATCACTGATACCCAATTCCTACACATATCCTCATTTGTCGGTGAAAAATCCTTCCGAACACAAAAAAAACTCATGAGTTTTCTACCTGATACTGTCAAAGTCAGCTTTGACCCAGGGGCGCTCTATGCCCAAAAGGGTCTAGCGGCAATAGAACCCCTAATTCAAAACAGCTATATTATGATGCCTAACTTGGCAGAGCTTGAACTCCTCACAGGCGAGACCGACATCCCCAAAGGTGCTGCACTGCTCCTGCAAATGGGCGCTAAAATCGTCGTCGTTAAACTTGGCGCCAAAGGTTGCTATGTAACAAACGGAACCGAAAAACGCACAATCGAACCTTTCAAAGTCTCCGTTGTTGACACAACAGGTGCAGGTGACGCATTTAACGCAGGATTTCTCTATGGTTTACTCCACAACAAACCACTCTTTGAATGCGGCAGACTGGGTAATTTTGTCGCCTCAAGAAGTGTGACAAAAATGGGTGCACGAGATGGTCTAATATACGAAAAAGATTTAGCGATGACCTAAACCTCAGTAGATGCCAAACAGAGAACATGTTCTCTTTTGGTTTGTTGTCTATTTGTCGCCGCACCGCTGTCTATATTGTAGTGGCCTTCAATAGCATACTTTGTATGCTAGATGATGACTCAAAAAGGGTTGGATGGGGAGTTTAGGTTTTGACTTTTTGGGCTATTTGCACGCCATAGTCAAAGCATTTTTTGAGTTCTTCTTCAGTGGGAACCCATTTTAGCTCGACGCTGGGGGCCATCACTTCAAAACCTGCTTCTTTTACCATCTTTACCATGTTTTGTACGGCGCCGCCGCCCCAGCCATATGAGCCAAAAAAGCCCCAGAGTTTACCCTTAGGTTTTAATCCGGTGATGTAGGTGAGAAACATGCTAACTGAGGGGAACATACCGTTGTTGAGTGTGGGTGACCCTACCAAGACTATTTTGGAATCGGTGATTTCGGTGACTATATCAGTGTTTTCGGTGCATCGTAGTTTAAACAGTTTGGCTTCGATGCCCTGGCTTGCGATCCCATCACCGATCGCTCGAGCCATCTTGTTGGTGCTGTCCCACATGGTGTCAAAGACTATGGCTACTTTTGGCTTCACGGTTTTGCCGGTTGCCCAGTCCATATAGGCATTGATGATTTTCATAGGATCTTTGCGCCAAATGACACCGTGGCTGGGTGCGATGATGTCGATGGGTAGCTTCATATCGATAACTTCTTGGATTTTCTTAACTATGAGTGGCGCGAATGGGGTGAGAATATTACTGTAGTAGGTGATAGCCTCCTCCATCAGAACTACTTGGTCAACTTCATCGTCAAAACGGCCTGAGCTGGCAAGATGTTGTCCAAAAGCATCGTTTGGCATCAGAACTTTGTCTTCAACTACGTAGGTGAACATACTATCAGGCCAGTGTAGCATCGGGGCCTCAAGGAACGTGAGCGTTTTTTTACCTAAACTGATTTTATCTCCGGATTTTACGATTTCAACCCGTTCGAATTCAGCTCCGTAGTGTTTGATGAGTTCTTCCTTACCCCGAGTGGTGGCATAGATTTTGGCGTTTTTAGCGAGTTTAGCGATGATGGGCAGACCACTTGAATGATCCATCTCCACATGATTGACTATTATGTAGTCGATTTTTTCAAGGCTGGTTAATTCTGAGATATGGGTGATCAATTCATTGCAGAACGTCGCTTTCACGGTGTCTATCAATGCGGTTTTTTCGTCTTGAATCAAATAAGCGTTATAGCTGGTACCACAGGATGTTACGTAATCATGGAAGTCACGGATGTTCCAGTCGACCACGCCAACCCAGGTGATTCCATCTTTGAGGATAACTTTACTCATTTCAGTTTACGCTCCAAAATTAGCTAACTAGTTGAATTTAATTACGAGCGCCTTATATGACTTTCGTAAGCGTATGTCTGGAACTCATGAATATATGTTACAACGACATAGGGTGTAAGATATTGCGGGTGTCGTATGGCTATAAACGTCAACTTTCATCGAGGCCATGATCACCGTCTCTAGGGCTACAACAGATCTCTCAGAGAAAACCAAAACTTGCTAAAAACCCTCACAGCGCACGTCGATATCAAGGTCTTTGTTACATTGATCGTCCATTCCCCGCCACAGTTGTTGCCTTCACGTATAAACTCGTCGTCGAATGTGACCTATCGCCATTTTTTTGCTTATTTAAGTCTGTCTCAAGTAACCAGTGAACTCAAATAAGGGTGAAAAGAAAAACCGCTTGTTATTACTCTATGCGTTTAATGATGTGGTATCCAAAAGTGGTCTTTACAGGGTTTGAAACCTGTCCTTTCTGCAACTCAAATGCGGCTTTCTCAAATTCTTTAACCATCTTGCCTCTTGTGAAGGTGCCGAGGTCTCCACCTTTTTTGCCTGATGGGCACAGCGAAACTTGTTTGGCGACATCGCTGAATTTCTCGCCCTTGTCAAGACGAGTTTTCACTGTGGTGGCTTCTGTTAAGGTCTTGACCAGTATGTGGCAACAGTGAACTTTGGTTGACATAGGTTCATCTTAGGGTGGATGGAGATATAACTTTTACTTGTGTTTTGTGTGTTTTCCATGATGAATTACATATATTGCATTTTTAACGTCAACATATATGGAACAGATATAATTGCCAACTTGTTGAATTTACACAAAATTGTTAAATTTGCCCTTTCCAAACAGCTGTTACTTCGAACTTCGAAGTAACAGGGCAGATAGTGTTAATACAAAAGCGGCTTATACCACTACTATGCAAACCGACAATCTCCTCCTAAACATCGACGAAGAACAAGTTCTTGACCATGCTACAGCCAAACAACTGGGCCGAATCATAGCGTTTCTCCTAAATATCGAAGAAGATTAGTCAAACAATTATCTCTGCAAAATCAATCAGTAACCATTCTTCCTATTTTAAGTAATATGACGGCTTTTAGGCCATCGTCGGTTTTTTTGGGTGACTCGCTTAGGTGCCACCGGTCGTTAATTTTGACTTTGAAGATAATATTCAAACGAGCTAAAACGTCAGCACCCGAAAACTTAGCCCTTGATGCGTAGAAAATCATAGATTTGATACAGCACAGTTTACCTGCCGGAAAAGCATTTGATGATTTCCATCTATATTGGAAAAAATAACGCGACTGAACAGTATAATTTTGTTAATAAAAGGGAAGTTCTATAGGTAGTGCGAGAATCTCTTTTTGTTTACTCGATTACCTGAATGGCACCTTCAGGACATTGTGCTTCACAGGCTCTGCAAACTAAGCATTCACTTTCTTTGCTGGCCACACACTTGCCATCTTTGAGTTCGTAGACGCCGACGGGACATGTGTTCGCACAAGTTTCGCATCCAGTGCATTTGGGATCGACAACGATTTTCACCATTTTGTCTTACCTCACTGATAATTGCTCAAAAATCGTTGAGTAAAATAAAAGGCTTTAGGTGGCTCAGCGGGTTTTTTCACGTAGTTTTAGCAGTATTCCTTTGATTGCGGCTTCTGCCTTATCGTGAATTTTCTGATAGTCACCGATAGTTTGCTTATAACTTTCACGTGCAATCTCACCTTTACCATAGAGTATTTCGAGATTTTCCATATTTTTATCAGATTCAGCAAGGTCGGCTTCAGCTAACTCTATTTGTATAATCAAATCGGGATAGATGCCGCTAGCGCCCCGAAATAGTCCTTTTTTGCGTTCTATGTTGCGTGTTAAGCCTTCGATGCGGGTCTCTATAGTTTTCTTCTGCACTTTGTATTGCTGTCTTTGTATCTTGCCTTTCTGTGCCTTTGCATCCAGAGATCTTAACTCTGCTTTTAGCTGTCTCTTTGCTTCATAGGTATCCACAAAATCTTTTATGCTCTCTGCGGTCATCTGTTGGTCTGGGTTTGCTTCATAGCCCGGTTGCGAAACTGCTGCAATTCTCTCAGCTCTATTCTCATAGGTTTCCTCTCTAGATTTATGAATCCGATAAACCGCTATGCCTATGCAACCAATTAAAGAGGCAAATGTTGCCCAAAATGTGGGCCTAAACGAAATCCATACTGGATTATAGTTATACGCTAACTCACCGGTGCTTTGTTGGTGTGCAAGATAATCAATATAACTCATATTCTCTGCTTCGATGGTAAGTATGTCTTGAAAGGTGTTGCGTGTTAAAGTGGCTGAAACATCCAGCGAGGTTACCGCAGGCAAAATAAATGTTGCACCCTCAGGAAAACTAAAAACAGCTGTTGCCTGCTCAACAAGGTACAGCAAATCTGGAAAAATCTTGAAATTTCCCAGTACATAATCGGCGTTTTGTAATACTGCACCTGGCAGATTGTACTGAATTGTCAAGCTCGTTGTCTGCCCCTGACCTATAAAAGAACCAAAAACCACGCTGGCCGCGAGTATGCCCGAGTTTTCCGTTAGTTTAGCCGACAGTGGTTCTCCGGATTGATCCTTAACAGCCACACCTGTTGCTTCAGGTGGTAAGCTCAGAACAAATGCACTTAGCGACGTGGCAGAGTTGCTTGTTATATGGTAGGTATCCTCTGCGGTTACTATGCCTGTGGCATCGATGGTTATCTGATGATTTAAACTATTTATAGTCGCTATCTGCAGAGTTCCAAACGGTAATATGGTGCTAGCTTGTGCTGTTAAATAACTGTAAGCTGGCAAGTCAGTTTTGACATAGCTTACGCCTGTCTCTGTTCCGTCAGCCTTGTTTATGGTGATGGCTGTGGGACTGTTAGGAAATATTATGTCGACGTTGCAGGTTTTAACGTTCTGGGTTAGGCTTGGGTAAGCTGGAAAATCTATGATATAACTACCGCTTTCAGTCTCGGTAACTAATCGATTGGTCAACATAAATGTCACAGTAAAAACTGCCGGAGTTTTTCCTTCAAAGTTGACTTCTACTCCATAGAACCCGTTGTGGTCATCTAGTGGTACCCCTAGTTTAATGTTATATGCATGCTTTTCATCGTATGCTAAGACTTTGAGGACATCAGCACTGTATTGATAGGGCAATCCAATCCTGAAGCCATCTGGTATCTGTCCTGAAACATGGATGGTATCAAGGATAGCTACATTACCCGAATTCATAACCTGTACTTTATGATCAACCTGTGTGATATTGTAGCTGCCGATCTGCGCAGAAACTTCCCTGAGGACCGATCCCGTTGAGAGAACGATTAAGAGAATGAAAACTGCAGTCAACAGATATCCTGCGGCTTGCTTCAAGAGATTCACCAAACTGGTTGTTCTATGTTATCTTAACCGGTTTATTTATTTTTATCATAATGAGTAACCATTGCGGCATGGACTAAGAGCCAGATTCTGTTATTATATGCTTTTCTTGGATTTGTTTCGCGCCTGATCCTGAGCATATAAAAAGTGTTGTTGACCCAATTTTTGGTAGCGGGGAGTAGATTTGAACTACTGATCTCTGGGTTATGAGCCCAGCGGGTTGATCCTGGCTACCCCACCCCGCTATGTTTCTGTGTTCCAAAACGGCTTGGTGTAACTATAGTTGATGTGTCAGATATTAATAGTTTCTTTTTCTCTTTCAGCAAAAGGATTTTAGAGGCGACGTCTTTCCCTAAGGCTGGATGTATATAATGGACAAGCCGTATTTACGTAAACTCTCAAATCCTCCGCTTGACAACCCTATATTTGTACAGGGGTTGCCAGGTTTTGGAAACGTAGGCAGAATCGCGGCTCATTTTCTCATAAAATTCTGTGATGCCAAACCCTTTGCCGAGTTATACTCACCATCTTTTCCAGATTATATCTCCATAACCTCTAAGGGTCTCGCGTGTTTACCTCGATATGAATTCTATTATGCGCCAATGGAAAAAAACACTTTAATCATCATGACTGGGGAAATTCAGCCCAGTTTTGATGATGTTGTTGCACACTATGAAGTATGCGATTATGTGGTTGATTTTGCGGAGAAACTTGGTTGCCGATTCATAGTTACCATGGGCGGTGTTCCCATAACTGAGGACAAAGCACAGGTCTATATCGCCGCAACTTCGCCTCGGCTGGCAACAGAATTCATGGAGAAGGGCGCCGTTATCTATAGCAAGGGCCGAATCGTCGGCGGCACAGGCTTAACATTGGCTTTGGCAAAGGAGCATAAAATCGACGGAGTCAGTCTGCTTGGGACAACATTAGGTTTTAAGGCTGATAAAGGGGCTGGCTTTTTGGTTTTCAAATTTTTAATGAAAGCTTTAGGAAAAGAGATAAAAGAAGGTTTAGCTGAGAACAATCAAACTGAAGAGTCATAAGTTGGGTGCATCCATGTCTGAACGTAGAGAAGAAATTCAAGTTAGTGGTATGGAATCCAAATTCACCAAAGTAGCCTTAACCATAATTGCAATGTTATTGATCTTTGTTGGTTCAACCTACATACCATACCTAATGTATGATGTGCTAAGCATAGATTACTTTGCATCAATAGGTGTCGGCGTAGTTCTTTTCATTTTGGGTATAGTGTTGCTGATTTACCTTATCCGCAAAAAAGTCATAACCTAACCCACTATCAAAATTTTTGCCTCAGATACCCTAGAGTGCATCATCAATCAGCTTTTTAGATTCTTCATCGGCACCAAAGAAAATAAAACCTGTTTTATTAATGATTCTTTTACGGTTTCGGTAATGACGAATAAAATGTACAAAGTCGTATCCCTTTTACCACAAATTCCATTCCAACGTCTTTATAATCGCCTCACAGTTTTATTTGGATCTTCTGTTGGGAAGACAATCACCAGTACACAGTAATCTGCCGAAAAGTTGCCGGAAAAGTTATGGAATGTAGTGTTGATGATTTTTTATGTTGTCCCATCAGAAAAGATGCCTGAATAGCTTGTGACTATAGCATTTGCTCACATTATCAGAAATTTCGATTTTTACCTACCGTAAAAGAAAAAACAAGGCATAAAACCGTTCAATTGCATATTTAGCGTACAATCGACAATTACGACAGCCCAACATACAGTCGGTATTACCTACCATATAATTACACCATAATTTTTAAAAAAACACCCAAAGTTTGTCAACACACCAAAACACGGAGGTAATTATTCGGGCATTTCAGATTATGGCTTGAAATCTAAAAAACACCAAATATTGCCCAATATTGTGGTTTTTGTGACTGGATGTTACGATTAGAGTATGAAGGGTAATACGATAGTTGCAAGGATCAGCGTTGCGCAGATGGCGGTTAGGCCAAAAGTTATTCGACGGATTGTTTTCTCGCTTAATCGATTGCCGGTAAATCGTTTGAGAGTTACGTCCACGATTCTGCCGCCGTCCATAGGGTAGATGGGTAGGGCATTAAATATGGCGAGATTGAGGTTGACAAACCACAGCCAAAACAGTGTGTTTGCAACAATTACCCATGCAGATCCCAAGCTATGTGTATAGAAGGGCGCCAAAAAATCCGAGTATGGTACCAACCCCGAAGCAAGCGTCGGAGGTATCATGTACATTGCAAGCCTATCTATAGAAAATGTCCGGTAGTTTTCCAGTCGTAACTCCGTTTGTAAGTCATAGGTGGTTATTCCCATGATGGTCCGATTGTCTGAAATTGTGAGGGTAACATTTGTTGAATACTGTTGTTGCCAGTTGTCACCGCGTATAACCTCTACCCATACTGTATCTCCTGACATTTTGTTGTTCATTATCGTTTGCAGGTCTGAGGTGTTGTTAACTGGCATGTTGTCGATTGAGATCAAGACGTCTTTGGGTATAAGTCCTGCTTCCTGTGCCGGCATCCCATCCACAACACTGTTGATATATACCCCATTTACAGCTGGGCTTAGACCGCCTACCAAGATCAAGAGCAACAATAGGCAGACTGCGCCGAAAATGATGTTTCCACCGACTCCAGCTGACAACATTTTGAGCGAAGGACGGGCTTTGGCTTTCTTTATTTGTTCTTCATCAACATCGACAAATGCGCCTATGGGAATAAACAGAAAGAACAGTATACCGCTTGATTTAACGTTAAAGCCTACGTTGCGGGCGATGATACCATGGCCGCCCTCATGAATCACAATAGCAACTGCTATGGCAATCCAACCGTAAACAATGGGTAACATAGGATTAATTCCAGGCAACATCAGAATCGATTGGGGGCCCATTTCGCGTGTAACTTCACCGACTGCGGGGTTGTTTAGTAGAGCAATAAGACTGTTTACTATAAGATAGAGTGCTATAGCTGCTACAAATGGCACAAGAATCAGTAGAACCCATGAAATGTAGTGTGAAGCCCTAAGCGCCCCCAGCCAGTCGAAAATTTTTGAGAAGCGTTTAGTTCGGATGATGATTAGGGGGAACCTTATGTCGACCCTTTTTTCTTCTGCTTGCTCAGGGGTTTGGTTTTCTTTTTCTGGTTCGAGGGCAGTCAATATGGAACGCTCATCAAACAAACGTGTCTACTGTAGATAAACTTTGTTTAGGTTTGAGGAGAATTTGAAAATCAACCAAAATATGGTAAGTTGCTTCTACCTCTATAAATCTCACCAAGACAAAAAAGGATTTTATAGTTATTATGGTTTGCCAAGGTTGAATTCTTCGTGGATCGTTTGTACAACTGCAATTCCGTCTTTTTCTTTGACGACAAAGCTTATGTTAAGTTCTGAGCTACCTTGTGCTATCATGCGAATGTTTATGCCTTTTTTGGCGACGGCGCTAAAGATTTTTGAGGCGACGCCCAAGGCTCCTTTCATGTTGGCGCCGATGGTTGCGATGACGGCGACGTCGTCTTCTGCGGTGACTTCACTGATTATGCCTCCGTGTTCCTGTAGAGCAATTTCGAGGTTGCTGATGGCTCTGCCCAGCAGTTCTCGTTTGATTACCATGGATATGTTGGCTTCGGATGCGGCTACTGATATCATCATGACGTTAATACCGTTTTTGCCCAATACATCAAAGACTTTGGCATAGCTGTCCGGTGCTCCTACCATAGTAGCTCCGTACACGTTTAGCATGGCAACATCTTTTATCATGGCAACTGCCTTGGCGGCCTCTTTTACATCTGCTTGGGATTCTTTAGTGATGAGTGTGCCTGGGTTTTTGGGATTGTTGGTGTTGCGGATTCTTATCGGTATGTCTGCTCTGCTTACGGGACCAAGTGCTCGGGGATGCATGGCTTTGGCTCCAAAAATTGCCATCTCGGTGGCTTCTTGATAGCTAAGCTGGGGTAGCATCCGGGCGGATGGTACAATTTTGGGGTCGGTAGTCATTATGCCGTCGACATCTGTCCATATCCAGACTTCGTCAGTTTGCAGTGCGACGCCCAATATGGTTGCCGTGTAGTCTGAACCGCCGCGCCCGACGGTTGTGACGATACCGTCCTGATTGGCGGCTATGAAACCGGTAACGACTGGGATTATATTTTTCTCAAGCAGAGGTTCGAGGCGTTCTTGGACAAGATGCGTTGTGTAGTTCATAAGTGGGTCAGCGTCACCGAAGTTGCTGTCGGTGACTATTCCAGCGTCTTTGCCTGTGAACCACTGTGTTTGTGCATTATGGTCTTTTATGGCTCCCCAAACAATGGGTGCAGACAATCGCTCTCCAAATGACATAACGTAGTCTTTAGATTTGGCGGTCAACTCCCCGATGTAGCAGATGCCTGTTAGAATCTTTTCGAGTTCTGCGACGCTTTTTTCGGTAATTTCTGTAACTTCTTTTTGAATTGCCTCGCTTGTGATAGCCCCTTTTATGGCGTCTGTGTGCTTTGCTAACAGGGTTTTGGTGAATGCTTGAATGTGTTTCTCGTTGCTTCTTTGTGCATGATAGCTTGCTTCAATGAGGCTATTAGTGACACCTGATAATGCTGAGACAACCGCGATTGTTTTGTTATTTTTAGCGTACTCTGTGACTAAACCGGCTACATGTCGGATGTTTGCGCCTGAACCGACGCTTGTGCCGCCAAACTTCATGACCAACTTCATTTATAGGACTCCGAGTTGCTATTTAGCATTCTATTAGCTAACTTATGTTTTATGTCTAGGAGGTCTCTTAAAACTGCCCCTGCGGTCTCAATACTGCCTGCCCCTCTACCCACTAGGGTTTGTTCGCCGGCGTATTCGGTAGAGAAGGTAACGGCATTGAGGACTCCGCTGACACAGAGAGGATGGGTTTTGGAGATTTCGGTGGGTTTCACGGTAGGTTTGTTGTTATCTATGGAGCCGATAAGTTTGATGGTATTACCCCGTTCAGCGGCTTGATCGAGAGTTTGTAATGTTACGTCACGGATACCTGTGCGATCAACGTCTTTGAGTGTGATTTTTTTGCCCATAATCCAGTTCGAGAGGATAACCACTTTGCAGGCGGTGTCGAATCCGTCAATGTCCATGGAGGGTTCACGTTCGGCATAACCCAGTTTCTGTGCGTTTGTCAAAGCCTCTTGGAAGCCTACTTGGTTTTGGCTCATCTCAGTAAGTATGTAATTTGTTGTACCGTTAAAGATGCCCCGTATGGCTTTAATTTTGTCGCCGGCGAGACATCGTTTGGCAAATTCCAGCATGGGCGTTCCGCCGCCGACTGTGCCGCTGAAACGCAGATATACATTGTTATATTCAGCAAGTTCGGTGAGTGCTGGCATCGCTAAGGCCAGCGGTCCCTTGTTGGTGGTGACGACATGTTTGCCTGTTTTGAAGGCCTTGGTAATATGGGAGAGTGCAGGTTCGGCGGTCTGGATGTTTACGGGGGTAACTTCAACAACAACTTCTGCTTCAACCGATTCGATGACTTCAAGTGCATTCATACCGGGGTTGCCAAATTCGGGATCAGCTGACACCGGATAACCCCTTTGCTTAATGGCTTCGAGTTTCTCAGGGCTTAAGCCGCGGGGATTTATAACTGCACCATCAATATCTGAGATGGCTACGATTTTGGGGTTAAACCCGTAGTCTTTTACTTTCTCAGCGTATTTTTGCGCCAGAATCGTAGTTACACCCTTACCAACGACGCCGTAACCAATTAAAATAATTCTCATCTATTCTCTCACCTTGCTAGGATTGCTTTTTTTAAACCTAATGCTGCCTCTATAGCGCCTATATCTGCATCAACTTCAATGGGTTCATCACTCTGTTTGATGGCGGTATCGGGATCCTTTAAGCCATGTCCAGTAGTTATGCAGACTACTTTTTCATCATTTGCTACAACACCTTTTTTGATCAGTTTCTTGAGGCCAGCGATGGAGGAAGCTGATGCAGGCTCCACAAAGATGCCCTCGATGCGCGCCAGCGTTTTTTGTGCATCAAGTATTTCGTCATCGGTAACGATTTCAGCGGTGCCGTGAGATTCGCGGATGGCATTGATGGCTTTCTTCCAGCTCACTGGTGCACCGATGCGTATGGCGGTGGCTATGGTTTCTGGGTTTTGAACTGGGATAATTTGGTCGCTGTCTGTTTGGATGGCTTGTGCGATGGGCGCCGATCCTTGGGCTTGTATACCAGTCATTTTGGGCAGTTTTTTGATTAAACCGAGTTGGTAGAATTCTGTGAGGCCCTTCCAGACGGCGCTGATGTTGCCTGCATTTCCCACTGGGATGATGATACGATCTGGTGCCTCATAGTTTAGTTGATCACAGATTTCATACCCCAGAGATTTTTGTCCTTCAACCCGGAAGGGGTTGATAGAGTTAAGCAGGTAGATGTCTCTGTGTTTCTCTGAGAGTTTAAAAACAAATTCTAGGGCTTCGTCAAAGTTTCCTCTAACTTGGAGGACTTTGGCGCCATGAATCATGGCTTGACTAAGTTTACCGTAGGCGATTTTACCTGAGGGTATAAGTACGGTGCATCGGATGCCTGCGCGGGCGGCGTATGCGGCTAGGCTTGCTGAAGTGTTGCCTGTGGAGGCGCAGATTACGTGGCGCGCGCCTAGTTCGACGGCTTTGGTTACTCCAACGGTCATGCCGCGATCTTTGAAGCTGCCGGTAGGGTTTTCGCCCTCGTTTTTAATGTAGAGGTTTTGGATGCCTAACTCGGCACCTAACCGCTCGGAACGATGTAGACCTGTGCCGCCTTCACCCAGCGTAACTAGCCGGGTGGATTCATGAATGGGCATAAAGGGGCGGTAACGCCACACAGAAAGTGGTATAGTTTTCCACTCGATTGCCTTTGCGTTTTCTGCTAATTCGTTTGGGTCGAATTTGATTTCGAGGATGTCTCCGCATTTTTTGCAGAAATAGACAACTTCATCTATACCGTAGGTAGTTTTGCAGTTTATGCAGTCCTGATGGGCCATATCTTTCTATCTTCTTAATTTTTCTTGACAGTAAAAATTAGGCAGGCTAGCATATTAATAATTTTGGTGCACAAAGGTTTCTTAGCCTATCAAGTTTGATAAAACCTCGTAGGTCTTGAGGCTGTCTTTCTTATCAACCACTAAAATAGTCTCCGTCCAGCAGGAAATGAATTCTACGATGTTAACATTCTGTTCTGCAAGCAACGTTGCCAAAAACGCCACGACTCCCGGTGTTGCTTCTAGTTCCTCAGGTGAATGCACAACGATCATCGTGCAGTTTTCATGCTTAACCAAGGCGTTTATGCGTTCAGGTAAATCACTTCGGTCTAGGAGGTAGACGAATTTATCGAGTAGGTCTACTTTCATGCCAGGTTCAGAACTGAGTTCTTTGGATGTTATTATGACTGATTTACAGTCATAAACTGCTATGCCGCTACGCTTGAGAAGCTGGAGAACTTTTTCTTCTCTTTTCTGTCTATGCTTTTGCAGGTCTTCACTGTAACGGCGAAGGGCCGCTTTTATGGCGCTGGTATCACTGGTTTTAAGGTCTGCTTGTAACTGACGTGAGAGTTCACTGAGATTTACAATGCCCTTTTCGAGAGCTTCTAGTAAGTAGGGTTTGTTTCGCAGGTGATTCCGGACTTCTTGGGCGGTTGTCATTGTCTTTTGCTGTATCAAATGGGACATTTAAAGCTTGTTTAGCAACCAGATTGACCTATTATATTGCTGGACCGCCTCTTAGGCGTTTGTGCTCTTATGTAAAATCTCACGGTGCAAGCGGTTTTATGTCGCCGAAATGAAACATCTACAATGAGACTTGTGTTGTGAGATTAGTTTGGTTTCTATGAGCGTTTCTAAATAAAAATGGGTGATGCTTGTGCAAAGCTTTATATTAATAAGCTAATGTAAAAATTTTTATTTGAAGGGAAAGTAACATGACACAACGAAAAATTATTATAATTGGTGCGGCTGGACGAGACTTTCATAATTTCAACACCTTTTTCCGAAATAACCCTGCCTATAAGGTAGTAGCGTTCACCGCTGCACAAATCCCCGACATTGCAAACCGTAAATATCCCGCGGAGCTCGCTGGAAATCTCTACCCTGATGGTATTCCTATTTATGCTCAAGATGATCTTCAGGTGCTCATCAAAAAACTTGATGCTGATGAATGCGTCTTTTCATACAGCGATGTTCCCTACTCTGTGGTCATGAGTATCGGCGCTCAAGTGAATGCCGCGGGTGCAGATTTTTCTATGATGGGCCCCAAACACACCATGATTAAAAGCACCAAACCCGTTATCGCGGTAGGTGCGGTTCGTACCGGTTGCGGCAAAAGTCAAACTTCTCGGCGTATCACAGAAGTTTTGATGTCTCATGGCTTAAAAGTAATCGCTGTCCGCCATCCTATGCCTTATGGTGATCTGGTTGCACAGAAGGTACAGCGTTTTGCCACAATTGATGACTTAAAAAAACACAACTGCACCATCGAAGAGATGGAAGAATATGAACCTCACATCTCCCGTGGAAATGTAATTTATGCAGGTGTAGATTATGAGGCTATTCTGCGAGCTGCCGAAAATGATCCAAACGGTTGTGACGTTATTCTATGGGATGGCGGCAACAACGACTTTCCATTCTACTGCCCTGATTTGATGATTGCGGTGGTAGATCCCCTCCGGCCTGGTCATGAACTTTCTTACTATCCAGGCGAAGTAACCTTGCGCTTAGCCGATGTGGTAGTAATCAACAAAATAGACAGTGCCGATTTTGATAGTATCCTCACAGTCCGAAGTAATATTGAGCGCGTGAACCCCAAAGCCACCGTAGTGGATGCTGCATCAACTATCAGTGTGGATAAACCAGAAGTCATCCGAGGCAAACGTGTATTAGTAATCGAAGACGGTCCAACCCTGACTCATGGTGAGATGAAAATCGGCGCCGGTATTGTGGCCGCCCGCCGCTTTGGTGCTGCTGAAATCATTGACCCCCGACCCTACGCAGTGGGTAGGTTGGCTGAAACATATCGTATCTACCCCAATATTGGAAAATTGTTGCCTGCCATGGGTTATGGCGAACAACAGATGAAAGACTTAGCTGCAACCATCGAGCGAACTGAATGCGACTCCGTAGTCATTGCCACACCAATCGACTTAGCACGAATCATCCAGATCACCAAACCAAACGCACGCGTAGCATATAACCTGCAAGAAATCGGTCACCCAAACATGGAAGACGTCTTGGAAAGTTTTATAAAAAAAATCAAAGGATAATCTCCAAATCTCGCTTCACACAGATTGTATAAACATACAATTTGTGTGAAGTAAGATTAATTTTAACCATGATTTCCAGGTTAAGCACAATTTATTCCGTCTACGTTTTATTTTGACGCTTCTAATATCACATATTGTTTATACGCATTACAAATACGCTATTGGAAAAAATAAACTATATAGAAAAATTATTACTGAAATATTGCTTAATTTATGGCGTCTAATTTTAAGCAAATTTCAGTCTTTTTGGTTACCATTTTTATTTGGATTAATCTTTCCGCTAGTTTCCCTTATACCGGTGGTAATGGTCGGTTGGTTGTGGGTTTGATGTTTAACCAACTGCACCTTCTCTTAAATGTCTCAATTGGAACAGCTAAACCTTATGAAGTTACAGAAATGTCACAAACTTTAAAAACGCAGTCCTGGAGTAAGGGGAGGTTTCAAACTAAATGGGGGAACAAATAAATAACTGAAAAACTCGTGTTGGCATACTCGGGTGGATTGGACACATCAGTGTTAATCAAGTATGTCCAAGAAAAATATGACGCGCAAGTTATCACGATCACTATCGATGTAGGTCAAGGTGAAGACCTAAAAGGCGCCGAAGAGAAAGCCAAAAAACTCGGAGCTCTCAAACACTACAACATCGACGCCAAAGAAGAGTTCGCCAAAGAATACATCTTCCCCGCCATCAAAGCTAACGCCCTATATGAAGGCAAATACCCACTCAGCACCAGCCTCAGTCGTCCATTGATTGCCAAAAAGATGGTCGAAGTCGCAGAGAAGGAAGGCGCCACAGGCTTAGTGCATGGCTGCACAGGACGAGGCAACGACCAAGTCCGCTTCGACATAACCCTTAGTGCATTGGCGCCTGAAAAGAAAGTTCTTGCTCCTGTTCGTGAGTGGGGTTTAACTCGCGAAGAGGAAATCACCTACGCAAAAAACAACGGCATCCCCGTTAGTGAAAACGCCAAAAAATACAGCATTGACGCTAGCATTTGGGGTCGAGCAATCGAATGTGGGCTCTTAGAGGATGCTAACAACGAACCTCCAGAAGATGTCTACGAATGGACCACCTCAGCAGAAAACGCTCCCAACACCCCTGAAATCATCACTATCAGATTTGAGCAGGGTGTGCCTGTTTCTGTAAACGGTAAGGTCATGGCGCCGCTTGAACTCATAGGAGCAGTTAACGAAATCGCAGGCAAACACGGTGTTGGACGTATAGATCACATAGAAGACCGTATTATCGGTTTAAAATCTCGAGAAATCTACGAATGCCCCGCAGTATTGGTCATCCTAGAAGCGCACAAAGATCTTGAAAAATTGGTCATGACCCGTCACCAAGTTCTTTTCAAACAACAAATTGACTCACAGTGGGTATATCTGGCTTACTCCGGTTTATGGGTTGATCCGCTAAAAGACGACTTGGATGCCTACATCAATCGTTCACAGGAAAACGTCACCGGCGAAGTCAAACTCAAACTCTACAAGGGTAGCATACAAGTCATCGGACGAAACTCACCCAACAGTCTATATGACAAAAACTTGGCAAACTATAACATCAAAACAAGCTTTGATCAGTCCTACAGTAAAGGCTTCATCGAACTCTGGGGATTACAGACGCGGATGTACAATTCGCTTAAAGCCTGTAAAACCTCCCAAAAACCCTAAATAATTCATAGCTAACGAAAAGGGATGGTACGACGTGTCAAAAATGTTGCATGGTGGTCGGCTTGGTGATGTACGAGCTGACATAGTCCGTTTTACTTCGTCACGTAAGAGTGATGCGCGCTTAGCTGACGCCGTTTTAGCCATCAACAAAGCGCATGTGATCATGCTTATCGAGCAGGAAATTCTCAAGGCCCAAGATGGCACAAAAATCCTTAGTGTCCTCAAAAAACAGACTGGTTTGTTGCTTGACCCCGCTGCCGAAGATATACATATGGCCGTTGAAGAAGCGGTGCTGTCAGAAACCGGTTCGGAAGTTGGTGGTAATCTCCACATAGCTAAGAGCCGGAATGACCAAACTGCCACCGCCATTCGTATGGCCCTTCGTGCTGAAATCCTCACTGTTTTGGGGCAAATTACCGATATACAACAGGTGCTTTTGGAAACCGCCAAACAGCACGTCCAAACTATCATTCTCCAATACACTCATTTGCAGGCCGCTCAACCTGTCACGTTTGCTCATTATTTGCTTATGCATGCCGATATTTTGGGACGTGATTTCGAGCGTTTAGTAAGTGCATATGAGCGTGTAAACTTATGTCCGCTGGGCGGAGGTGCATTGGCAACCAGCAGTTTTCCCATTAACCGCCAAAGGACCGCTGAACTCTTAGGGTTTAACGGAGTTTTGGAGAATTCGTTAGATGCTGTGGGCAGTCGGGATTTTATCATCGAAACACAGGCTGCTTTGGTGTTGCTCGCAGTAAATTTGAGCCGTTTTGCCGAAGATCTTATCGTGTGGAGCTCAGCAGAATTTGGTACTATAGAGTTACCCGACGAATTTACCTCCACAAGTAGCATCATGCCCCAGAAAAAGAACCCTGAAGTTCTCGAGGTCATCCGAGCACACGCCAGTTACGCCTTAGGCGATTTTGTAGCGGCAACGGCAACTCTGAAAAGTCTGCCCACAACCTACAACTTGGATTTTCAAGAAATGACCCCCAAGCTGTGGGCGGTGACCGATAACTTGATGGCCTCTCTTAGTGTCGTTGAAGCACTTGTGCCAAACATCAAAGTTAAAACAGACGACATCGAAACAAAAGCTGCCTCAGGGTTTGTTGCCGCCACAGAAGTTGCCAATATGCTAGTCAGCAAATATAACGTGGCTTTCCGCACCTCTCACAAGATTGTAGGTGCCCTTGTGAAGGCATTGATTGAGCAAAACAAGACGCTAAATGATGCTACACCTGAGTTGCTATCGGAAATAGCTTTGTCTGTAGCAAAAATCAAACTAACGGTTAAAAGCTCAGATATAGTTGCATGCACAAATCTACACAATTTAATAGAAACATATAAAGTACAAGGCGGGCCTTCCCCCGCGGAAGTTAAAAGAGCACTCAATGCGCGAATCAAAATTACCACTGAAAACAAAAACGCAGTCGAAAAACTCAAAGACGCTCTAACGGCTGCTACAAACACGCTAAACAGTGCCGTCAAGAACTACTCTATTTACTCTCAATAAACCGTAAGACTTAAAAATTTAAACTGAATGGTGAAATAGGGCTTTGGCTCCACAACATAGTACGCTCAACAAAATAAAAAGCAAAAAAGCGATTCTGCTTCTCGAAGACGGTACGTTATTCACCGGTAAAGGTTTTGGTGCAACAGCAAAAGTCTCAGGCGAAGTGGTTTTCTCTACTCAGATGGTGGGGTACCCTGAAGCTTTAACAGATCCGTCGTATAAGGGACAAATTTTAACCTTTACATATCCCATGGTTGGTAACTATGGTGTTCCCAATCAACAAATGGATCTGGGATTGCCACTCTATTTTGAATCCGACCGCATTCAAACCCCGGGTTTAGTCATTCATGAACTCTGCCATGAACCCTTCCACTGGGCATCCACACGCACCCTCGATCAATGGCTCGCAGACGAGGGCGTACCGGGTATCTATGGTGTAGACACAAGGCGTCTCACCAAAAAACTGCGCACCCACGGAGTCATGCTGGGTATTGTGCAGGTATTCGAAGAAGGCCAAGAGCCCGACCTAAGTAGCCTCAAAATGAACGCTCAAAACATCTCCGACCCTAATCTAACCGACCTTGTCAAAGAGGTTTCAATCAAAAAACCCCTCACCTACTCCGTTGAGGGCAAAAAAACCGTGGTGCTTATTGACTGTGGTGTCAAATACAGCATCATAAGATGCTTGCTCAAACGCGGCATAACCGTCATTCGTGTCCCCTACGACACATCAGCTGAACAAATCCTTAGTTACCACCCTGATGGTGCATTCATAAGCAACGGTCCAGGCGACCCCAAGAAATGTGTCAAAACCATCGAAACTGTTGAGAAACTCAGCGAAAAAATCCCACTTATGGGAATCTGTCTTGGCGCACAAATCCTAGGCTTAGCACTGGGCGGCGATACATACAAACTCAAATTTGGTCACCGTGCCCAAAACCAGCCCGTATGCGACCAAACCAACAGCCGATGCTATATCACCACACAAAACCACGGTTATGCAATAAACCCCGACTCACTCAAAAACACCTCCATAGAACCCTGGTTTATCAACCCCAACGACAAAACCATCGAGGGCATACGCCACAAAACTAAACCCGTATTTGCGGTCCAGTGGCATCCTGAAGCTTCACCAGGTCCATATGACACCGAACATTTGTTTGACAAATTCGCAAAAACTCTGGAGAAACCCTAAATGCCCAAGTTTGACTGGATAAAAAAAGTTATGGTGCTGGGTAGCGGCGCCATCAAAATAGGTGAAGCCGCAGAATTCGATTACAGCGGTAGCCAATGCATAAAAGCATTGCAAGAAGAAGGCATCCAAACCATTCTCATCAACCCCAACATCGCCACTATCCAAACCGATCCTCACCTAAGTGGTAAAGTATATCTTCTCCCCGTCACACCCTGTTACGTCGAAAAAGTCATTGCTAAAGAACGCCCCGACGGTATCCTTCTAGGATTTGGCGGTCAAACTGCCCTTAACTGCGGCTTAGAACTCGAAAAAACCGGTATCCTCCAAAAATATAACGTTAAAGTTTTAGGTACCCCAGTCCAAGCTATCGAAGACACCGGGGACCGCGAAAGGTTCCGACGAGCTATGCAAAAAGCCGGAGTACCCTACCTCAAAAGTAGCGCTGCTACAAGTGTTAAACAGGCCTTAGAGATTGCCGATGAAATAGGTTACCCAGTCATGGTTCGTGTTGCATACACCCTAGGTGGCAAAGGTGCAGGAGTTGCCCACAACCAAACAGAACTCAAAGAAATCGCCACCATCGGCATTGCACAAAGTCGCATAAATCAAGTTCTTATCGAAGAATACGTGGGTCATTGGAAAGAAGTTGAATATGAAGTCATGCGTGACTACGCTGATAACTGCCTAACGGTTTGCAACATGGAAAACTTTGATCCCATGGGCACCCACACCGGCGATAGCATCGTTGTAGCCCCCTCACAAACCATGACCAACCGTGAATATCACAACATCCGTTCCATATCCATAAATGCCATCCGTGCCTTGGGCATCGTAGGTGAGTGCAACATACAATGGGCACTCAACACCAAATCGGAGGAGTGTCGCGTCATAGAAGTCAACAGTCGCATGTCCCGTAGTAGTGCTCTTGCCAGCAAAGTTACCGGCTACCCACTCGCATACATCGCAACTAAACTCACCCTAGGCTACACTCTCACCGAATTAATCAACAAAGTTACCGAGGTCACAACCGCTTGCTTTGAACCAGCCCTCGACTACATTACCATCAAAATCCCCCGTTGGGATCTCCAAAAATTCAAAAACGCCGACCGCCACATCGGACCTCAAATGCGTAGCGTCGGCGAAGTCATGGCCATCGGCAGATGCTTTGAGGAGGCCCTCCAAAAAGCAGTTCGCATGTTAGACACTGGAAAAATCGGCCTAGTCTGCAACCCCGAAGACGAAGAACCGGAAACAGAAGCACACCTCCGCGACGAAGTTGCCAATCCCACCGATGAACGCCTCTACAAACTGGTTAAGGCCCTCAAAATCGGCATCCCCGTCATGGAAATCTACCGGCTAAGCGGTTTAGATCCCTTCTTCCTCCACAAAATCCAAAACATCATCAACATGGAAACCCAACTCAAAAACCTCAACCTATCCGAAAATCACGCCGTCGAAATCATCCGCGAAGCCAAACGCCTCGGCTTTAGCGACCAACAGATCGCGGTGTGTCAAAAAACTGACGAAGCAACCATCCGCACTTATCGTAAAAACGCCGGCATCATTCCTGTCGTAAAACAGATCGATACCCTAGCCGCAGAGTGGCCAGCTAAAACCAACTATCTCTACCTCACCTACGGCGGAGACCAAGATGACATAGAATTCACCCAAACCCACAACAAAGTTATCGTCTTGGGAGCAGGAGTCTTCCGTATCGGTAGCAGTGTGGAATTTGACTGGTGTGGTGTCAACACTGTTTGGGCTCTCAAAAAAAATGGTATCCAAGAAGCCATCATGGTCAACTACAACCCTGAGACCGTCAGTACCGACTACGACGTATCAGACAAACTCTACTTTGAAGAACTCACAACTGAGCGTATCCTTGACATCTATGAAAAAGAAAACCCCATAGGCGTCATCACAAGCGTCGGTGGACAAATTCCCAACAACCTCTCTTTGCCCCTCTCTGAAGCAGGCGTCAAACTACTTGGAACCTCCGCACAAAACGTTGATTTAGCCGAGGACCGAAGCAAATTCAGCGAACTACTCGACAAACTCGGTATTCAGCAACCCGGCTGGAGCAAACTCCAAAGCATCCAAGAAGCCAAACACTTCGCAACAAAAATCGGCTATCCAGTGCTGGTACGCCCAAGCTATGTGTTATCCGGCTCAGCTATGCGCGTCGCCCACAACGAAGAGGCCCTAGAAAACTTTCTTAAATTAGCTGCAAAAGTTTCCCGTGACCACCCCGTGGTCATTAGCAAATTCATCAATCACGCAAAAGAAGTCGAAGTCGATGGAGTCTCAGATGGCGAAAACGTTTTCATTGGCGCCATCATGGAACACGTCGAAAACGCCGGTGTACACAGCGGAGATGCAACCATGACCATACCCCCACAAGCACTAAAGCCAGAAGTGCAAAAAGACATCGAAGCCGCAACCATAAGCATCGTTAAAGCACTCAACATCCACGGTCCCTACAACATCCAATACCTCGTCAAAGACGACGTCGTCAACGTCATCGAATGCAACCTACGCGCCAGCCGCTCAATGCCTTTTGTAAGCAAAACCCGTGGTGTAAATCTCATCGAACTCGCCACCCTAGCGATGCTGGGCAAAAAAATTAACTTCAAACTATCTCCCATGCAAACCGCCCCTCACGTTGGCGTAAAAGTTCCCCAGTTCAGTTTCATGCGCCTCAGCGGTGCCGATCCCGTGCTGGGAGTTGAAATGCTAAGCACAGGTGAAGTGGCTTGCCTGGGAGAAAACTTTTCCGACGCATTCTTTAAGGCCTTACAATCCGCAGAGTTCATGGTTCCACCCAAAGGCGGTTCAGTACTTATCAGCGTAGGCGGTGATGAAAAACGCAAAACCAGGGTGGTTCCCATCGCAAAATCCCTTCTTGACATGGGTTTCAGAATCTATGCGACCGCTAACACAGCCAAAGTCCTCAACCAAAACGGCGTAAACACCACGGTGTTGCATAAAGTCAAAGATCCCGAAGTCACCCCAAATATCCTTGACTACCTCCAAGAACGCAAAATCGACCTCGTCATTAATGTACCAATCGCAAACCAACGCTCAAGCATAACCGATATCATAACCGACGGTTACACTATCCGCCGCCAAGCAGTAGAATTCAACGTTCCCGTCATCACAAACCTCCAACTAGCAGAAGCACTCGTTGAAGTACTCAAACAAAAAGACAACAACGGCAACAGTATTCACAGCCTCAACGAATATATGAACAAGCTACCTTGGAAACAATGGTAACAACACAACACTTTATGTGCCTCCTAAAAATGGCCAATATGAAGTTATGTCAGCTACTAAACATCTGTAGTTATCTATAACTTAAAAATCAAGAAATTAAGAAAGAAGCAGAATTGCTTTGGCTAAATCACCGTCGGCTTCTTTGAGTGCTTCTCTTGCTTTGTCGAGGCTTTTACCGGTTTGGTCTGCGACAAGTTGCACATCCTCCTCGCTAAACATAGGTTTGGCCGGTGCCGTTGTGCCTCGTGCTGAGGGTGCCTGTTCGCTGACTTGGCCGCCGATAACCTGATACATCTTTTGTCCCTGAACCTGCAGAATCGCCACCTCCGGCTCATCGATAACTATGTCTTTGTCAGCTGTCCGGATGATAACCTGCTCTACATCAGGCACGCTGTCCATATTCATGCCCATGCGTTGCATCATACGTTTCTGCTCTCTGGGATTCATACGTCTATGCATAACTATTCCCTACCACAGATATCCACGCTAGAACTTGATAAATTTAACTGGCTATCCCTTTCCCTTTCAAGAGGTAAACTGTTCTTTGGGTATCTGCTAATAGTGGGTGACCAGCGCGTTAAGGCTCAAACATTTACTTAGGAGTTAGGATCGACGCTGAGTTGTTTAGTTTTATTTGTTTGTGCCGTGTCGGGTTTTGACGGCGACGCCGGTTTTAAACGCTTGGATTTCGTTGCTAGAGAGTAGGGTGCGTCCGACTGCAAGGACTTGGCGTTTTTCATCTATGATGACGACTTCGTCTTTGGCGCCTACTTCTGCATCAACTGCTATAACATGGACGGCAAATACGTCTCCGCCTTTGGCGATGTAGGGGGCTACGGCGTTTTGTACAGTTACAAAGCATTTGGCTTCTGGGATGTGTTCTGCCATGGTTTGGGCGGCTTTAATACTCACAGATAGCCGACCGTCGGTGGGGCGCAGGGTTGCTAGTCGTTGGTTGTCTAGGTTGATGTAGCGTATTCTACCAGTGCGGGGCGAATACTGGATTTCTATGTTTTCGGGGAATAGTTTGGTGCCTGTTCCTTTGCCGAATTGGTAGTCTGCGATGCATCGAACTTTTTGTTTTGCGTTTTCCATGAGTTTATCATCCGTGTGGTGAGTTGATTCGACAAGTATAAACATAGCAACGTAATAAAACTCTCTGAAAGGTGATTATTTTACATGCGATGTGAAGTCTGTGGACGTAAAATCCACACGGATCCCGTGCGTGCAGTAATCGAGGGCGCCAAGCTGACCGTGTGTGTTGAGTGTTCCAAACACGGTAAAGTCGTAGTGCACGAAGAGGTATCTATTTCACAACCCAGCCCAACTAAATCCTATGCCCATATCCCTGTTATCATGAAAAAACCCCCGGTTGCACAGGTGCAGATAACCACAGAGATCGTCGATGACTATGCCGTCAAAATCCGCTCGGCCCGAGAAAAATTGGGTTTATCTCATGAAGATTTAGGTAAAAAAATCAACGAAAAAACCTCTGTGTTACGCCACATTGAAACTGGTAAGATCGCGCCAACCAACCAGCTTGCAAACAAACTGGAGCACGCCCTAAAAATCAAGTTGATGGTTCCAATTGCAGATGAAAAGGTCACAGCGGCAACACCCAAAAAACTAGCTAGTGAAGGCTTGACTCTGGGGGACCTCATCGAGATGACCAAACCAGATGAGGAGGCACCCAGCAGACGAAAGCCCTCTTAGTCCAACGTCGATTGAACCGAGAAGAATCCACCTTAGAAGAACTCAAAAGTTTAGCCCAAACCGCCGGCTACATCATAGTTGGCACCATGGAGCAGACTCGTCGACCCGATGCCCGCTACCAGATCGGCGCAGGCAAAGTCGAGGAACTTGTCAAACTCGTTGAGGACACCGGGGCTCAAAAAATAATCTTTGACAACCATCTTCGAACATTACAGAACTATAACTTGGCCAAAGCTACCCGTATCGAAGTTATGGATCGCTTCCAGCTCATCTTGGAACTCTTCCGCAGACGAGCCACCACAACTGAGGCACAACTGCAGATCCAGCTTGCCACACTTCAAAACGAGCTCAAACATGCCCGAGAAAAAGTCCGTCTCTCCAAGGGTAGCGAACAACCTGGTTTTATGGGATTGGGCGTCTACGAAGCAGATGTTTATCGCGATGCCATCAAGTTGCAGATGCAGACATTACGCAAAAAACTCAGCCGTATCCGCGAAAAACGTATCCTGCAGCGGGAAAGACGGGTGGAATTAGGCTTTTTGACTATTTCACTTGCAGGATATACCAGCGCAGGCAAAAGTACCCTCTTCAACGCCCTAACACAAGAAACGGCATTGGTCGACAAAAGCCTCTTCACCACCCTCTCAACCCAGACGCGGCTGATAGAGTTTAGTGGACGCCGTTTCCTCCTGACTGATACAGTGGGCTTCATCGATCGCCTTCCCATCTCACTCATCGAAGCGTTCCACTCAACGCTTGAAGAAACCATATTCGCCGACCTCATTGTTTTGGTTGTGGACTTAAACGAACCCCTAAATGTCATTGAGAAAAAAAACAACGTTTGTCTCCAAACCATTGAACACCTTGGTGCCTCGGACATCCCAACGATAACAGTTCTCAACAAAATCGACCGTCTTAAACCCCAAGAACAAGAAGAAAAACTCGCCGCCCTCAAAGACAAAATCAAAAACCCCCTTATGCTCTCAGCAAAATGCCAAACCAACCTCGACGAACTCAAAAAACACATCCTCCGTGTGCTCGAGCACTATGTGGCAGCCGAATTTAATGTCCCCCTAAGCGGCAATGTGATGCCTTTTATCTCGTGGGTACACCAAAAAGCCGATATTCACAAAGAAGAATTCACAAACGACTCTGTCCAAGTTATCCTTGAGGCCGATCCCTCAGTTATGGAGCAGATAAAAAAGAAGGTCCAAAACTTAAATGGAAAATTCCAACTCATCCCTCAACACAACCAACAGTTGTAGTCTCCCCAAAATCGTGGTTCTGCGCTGGGGCCACCGGGTTCAGCGGGACGTACGCCTCACAACGCATGTCGCTTTGACCGCCCGCGCTTTGGGCGCTTGTAGCTTTATTTTAGCCGACACAGCTGATAGACACATTGAAGAAACCGTTACTAAAATCACCCAGGCATGGGGTGGTAACTTCAAATTCGACATGGCTGTTCCTTGGAAGCGGGCCGTTCAGGAATGGAAAAAACATGGCGGTATTATTGTACACCTCACCGCTTATGGTGAGAACATCCAAACAAGTGATGTCTTAAGCCGTATCAAAGCCCAGAACAAAGAGGTGATGCTTCTGGTGGGGAGTCAAAAGGTACCTGGTGAATTCTATTCCGAGGAAATTTCTGATTTTAATGTGGCCGTGGGTAATCAACCACATTCGGAGTGTTCTGCACTTGCCCTTTTTTTGGACCGCTATTTTGAAGGCCAAGAGCTAGATCAACGATTCGAAAAAGCCAAAATTAGTATCGTCCCAAAAGAACGCGGTAAGGAGATCAAAACAAACAATGTTGAATTCTAAAACCTTGTGAGAAGAGTTTTATTGTAGCACAATGTAGTATTAAAGGTATCAAAAGGAACTTCGAGCATGTTATCAACTATTGACGATACAACCCTAAACAAAGTAGCATTGGCGCTTGGAGACCAAGATGCCGTAAACCTTATCGACCACCTAAAAGGCGTAGAAGAAATCACCGACGATGAAATCGCCAATAAAACCGGCATACGCCTAAACAGCGTACGCAAAATCCTCTACAAACTATATGACCACTCACTGGTTAGTCTCCGTCGTACCCGCGACCCCAAAACCGGCTGGTTTATCTTCCACTGGAAACTCCAGCCCGACCAACTCGAAGGATTCATACTTAGCCAAAAAAGACGGGTCCTTGAAAAACTCAACGTACGCCTAGAATACGAAAAAAACCATGATTTCTACTACTGCGGCAACCAAGAATGTAAACGTGTCCCATTCGAAGAAGCAGTCGAACTGGTCTTTCACTGCTCCGGTTGCGGCAAACCTTTGGTACATTTCGCCAACGAAGATATGATCGACCAGCTCTCAATCAAAGTTGAGATCCTGCGCAGAGAACTAGGCGAATAGGCGACCATGCAGCTTCCAAACAGGGAGCAAGCAATCAGGCTTCTCAAAGAAAACAGCTGTCCTCCCCAAGTCATCACCCACTGTATAGCCGTCGCAGACTATGCTCTAACAGTAGCTCACAAACTCCAAGACAAAGACATAAAAACCGACTTGCCTCTCATAGAAGCCGGCGCTTTATTGCATGATATCGGGCGCTCCAAAACCCATGGCGTTGATCACTCCTTAGTCGGAGCACAAATCATCCAAAGTCTCAGATTCCCCCAATCAATAGTAAACATCATCAAACGACACGTAGGTGCAGGTATCACCCCCGCTGAAGCCCAACAGCTAGGCTGGCCCAAAGATGACTACATCCCACAATCAATAGAAGAAAAAATCGTTTGCTATGCAGATAAACGCATCGACAACGGCTGTGTTGTACCCATAGAAACCGAAATCAGCCGTCTACAAAAGGCAGGGTTGAGCGACGCGGCAGAAAGAGTTAGAAGACTCCACATAGAAATAACAAACCTGATAGGCGAAAACCCATGACTAATATAGCCTTACTCATAAAAACATGGAACGGTAGTCAGCTACGACAGATAGACGAACTCCTCCATAACCAATTCGCAGATCTCGACGTAGATTTAAAAATTATAGGTAACCCCATTAACCGCTGGGTGCAAGCCTCTATTGAAGGTGAAGACCAAACTATCGCAATGGCCTACATACGCAAAGAAATCGGTACCTGTCCTGTCAGTTTTGACGCAGTAGACGTCGGCATGGTACTCAAGGGATTTGTTTCTAAAATCGATGTGGAAAAGCAGAGATTGCTGGTGGATGTGGGGGTTTTTGAACCCAAACCCACCCAAGCCGCTGTATATCTGCCAAACCTACAACTCCAGCTCACTAACAACAGGGACGTTACACTCAAACAACTCACTACAGCCTATGCCATCACCGAGGGCTTACCCTTAAGCCTCAAAATCGTCTCAAAAGACCCCGACACTTTAACAGCTGAACTATCCGATGAGCAGACGCTAAAACTACAGGGTTGGCAACAATCCCTCCTTGATAGACTCATCGTGATGAGGACATCTAAGGAGCTGGTTTCTGAGGTGATTGAACGGACACGATTAGATCGTGATGTCATTGACATAGAACATTTGGGTCTGTTTGAGTTTGCTTTAGTTTGTAAGTTGGGAACAGATGCCGCGGGTTTGATTCCCCGGATGGGTAGGTACATGCGTAATGCAGTGTTTGTGGTTTTTGACGCTAAAAAGGTGCGTTTTGAACGTGAACTGGGATTAACCTTATAAGTAGAACATAATTAATTATCCATTTTAGTATAATAAAAAATTAAAAAACGAAAGGGAGAGGGTAAAAAATAAACCAAATAGAAGAGAGAGGAGACGGTAGAAAAAAATACCGCATCGATATCGGCGCCTATGGTAGCATAGGCATAGAAGCACCAACCAAAGAAGAATGCCTTGAGCTATTCAAAGAAGTCACTAAAACCAAACGTGACCAAAGAATAGATGAAGCCATCCGATAAACTATTAACAATCCAACCAAACCGTTCAAGCATAAACAAGTCGTTTTTGTAGCTTGCAGATTCTACAACAAACAGGGTTATCTCAATATGTATATCGCAATTTCCTCTATTTAGCAGTCCCAACAGCCGCCTAAAAAGAACTGTCTATGGAGGCCTACTTTTAGACCTTGGACAAAAATGTTGCCGTTTGCAAAGTCAGACTGCGCAACAACGAACACTTCACACAACCCTGCCATATCTCTTCATCAATAGTGATTGTATTGGTGCGAAAATTGTGAAAAATTGAAATGAATATTTTGAAATTAGCGATAAAGTGAATGGTGGCTTTTGAAGGCGCGTGTTTTTGCGCGGTCTGAGTTCACTTTTGTTAAAGCTAATGAAGCAGTGAAGGCAGAGAAACATAAAGATGCAGGGAGACGTAAAGGTGGTAAAGTAAAAGCTGGTTTACTCGAATCTTCGGGTAAAGCAGTTATAGAGTAGAATCAAGTGATATAGTAGCTGACTTAGTGCACTGTAACAGAACAGAAGAAACAATGGATAAACGCAGTGCATTACTCAAAGAGATAGGTGAGGGGTATACTCGGTTATGTTTGTGAATCCTGTTTATATCTTGCAGTTTTCCTTTTCTCATACATATACAAAAGCACAATAATCAGCACCGCTATTACCGGACATAGAAGGAACACAAAGAGTAACTCAGTCAAGGGAATCTGTGTTATTGTCAGGTCAGTTTGAATCTCGTTTTGGTCTGTGGCAGAGGTGGAGTTGGGTGTTGCCTCGGTTAGATTGGGCACTTCATTGCTATCTCGAGTGATAGTCACAGTTTTACTGTTGCTCCAGCCGCTTAGTTCACCTGTAAACTCGTACCGATATAGATTGTTCATAAAAAAATGTCCATACTTTACTTGGACTTGTACATCAACTTTGCCGCCAGTGGGATACGTCCCTGCAGGAAGGAGTATTTGGGTATACGAACCATCCGACTGAGGCATACTTCCGTACTTATAAAGCGGATTCAATAGACTAGGGTCACCTTGTCCATACCAGACGTCTTCATCTTGGTCATAATAACCTTTAGTGCGAACATCATAATACAATTCATTATCCACCGACTTGTCGGGACGGTTTTGGTTTTTAATCTCTACTTTTATTACTTCAACCTTTTCACTGAAGCCGGGTGTATTCACAGTTTCTCCAGTGTAGGGGTCTACATATTGCAGGGGAGGAGCCGTCACTCTATCGATAACACCCAAGGTTGCTGTAAATTCTGGAACAGACAGCTTAGACACAGCCTGAACCTCACCCATACAGAGTACCCCTGTGAAAAGTAATGTGCAGACTAATAGGGCCCATATGAAAGCGGTAAAGATCTTTTTCATACCCAGCCACCGTACAGATATGATTCTGGTTGGATATGTAGTTTATTCCAAAATCAGACCGCGCAACAACGTTTAGTTTTGAGAGATAGCACAAATTTTCTTGTATTTTAGATGTACTGTGGAATTATTTTGTAATTTTTCCATCCACATTAGAAATGCATATAAAATTCACAGACGCGTTGTGCAGAAAGTTTGTTTTTGCGCAGTCTGAAGTTAAAAAAGAAAAAAGATGGTGTTGGTATTTAGATGCCTAGTGCGCCTATGCCTATGCCTATGCCTATGCCTATGAGCGCCAGCAGTGCTACTATGACGACAAAGACAATTACCGTGATGACAGCGATGGCGAATGCTTTAATCCAGCCGCAGTCAAAGAAGTGCTTAATGAGTCCCAGCCATACAAAAAGCATGATGACCGCTGAGAGAAAACCGCCAACTAAACCGCCAATTAAGGCTCCCACGATTGTGCCGATGACTGTGCCAAGTACGACTATCCATATGGCATCGGTGAATTTGGCGTTATGTTTTCCTGCTAATGCTCTGCCAACAAGCCATAGTATGGGTGAAATGACAATTACGGAAATGACTATCTGTATCAAAAGTTGTATGATGTCCATAGTGTTTCTCCAATAGTATATTTGACACTGGGTTTTTAAACAATCGCTTAAGTTAAGAGTGCATATTTGATTAAGTGGATCTGCTTGGAAGTTAGGCAGGCTTGTTTTAGGTTGATTTGTGTGTGTTAGAAAGGCTAGGTGAGATAATTATAGAAACAAAAACGGAAGACTTAACTCTATAACTGGATTTAAAGTTTTGAGAACAGAGGCGCTGAAGTATATATGAGAAAATACATAATTGAAGATGCAAATAGATGTTTACAATGCAAAAACCCTCTGTGTAGCAAGGGGTGTCCGATCAACACACCCATCAAAGAAGCAATTGCATTGCTTCTTGAAAGCAGATTGTTGGAAGCGGGTAAATTACTTTTTGAGAACAATCCCCTCTCTTTGGTATGTAGCTATGTGTGTCCTCAGGAGAACCAATGCGAGGGACACTGCGTAATGGGCAAAAGGGGTGCTCCTGTTTTTATAAGCGCAATTGAGCAATACATATCGGACTATTATCTTTACAATTACAAACCCAAGCGTTCCCTTCGAAACCGTGGGAAAGTAGCAATCCTTGGGTCGGGCCCAGCTGGGATGACCATCGCATTTTTGCTTGCAAAAAAGAATTATGATGTAACGATTTTTGAAAGGCATGACCAAGTTGGCGGAATTTTGCGTTACGGTATACCAGAATTCCGTCTGCCAAAAAGAATCGTAGACCAATTGATGGAAACTTTGATCGACAGCGGCATAAAAATCCGACCCAACACTACTATCGGATCAAACCTAACAGTAGATGATCTATTTCGTGATGGCTTTCTCGCCATCTTTATGGGCACAGGGGTATGGCAGCCACGCAAGCTAAATATTAAGGGTGAAAGTTTGGGGCATGTCCATTTCGCTATTGAGTACCTAAAAAACCCCTCTGTTTATCGTTTGGGAAAATCACTTATCATCGTTGGCGCGGGTAACGTAGCAATGGACGTTGCACGCACCGCATTTAGGCGTGGCTGCGAAGAAGTACTGATCGCTTATCATAAGGATGAATCTGGCTTAACAGCATGTGCGCATGAGCTTCAGTATGCTAAAATTGATGGTGCACGGCTTGAATTAAAAAAGTTACCCGTAGAGATTGTGGATGAAGGTGTGATATTTGCCGATTCTGAGGTATATACCGATGAAAATGGGCACACGCAGGCGAGGGCAATCCCTGGCACACAAAAGCTCTACCCAGCCGATTCGGTTATTGTTGCGGTAAGCCAGGGCCCCCGTACGGTTGTTGTTTCATCTACCACAGGAATTAACCTAGGCGAGAACGGGTTGGTAGTAGTTGACACCTTAGGTCATACGAGTCGCGAGGGCGTTTTCGCCGGCGGGGATGTTGTGACAGGGGCAAGGACGGTGGTTGAAGCGGTTGTTGCTTCTCGTAAAATTGCCGAAACCATCGATGAATATATTATCAAAAAATCCGTCTCTAATGATGGAATGTTAAAAATTGTTGATCAAACTTATCAAAATTCCATTTAACGGCCATTTTTAGGCTATTTTTAGGTTGATGACTGCATTTTATAACAGGAGCTCTACAAAATTACCCATAGCTCGACTGTTTGCCGCTTGATTTATGCGATTTTTAGAATTTAACCACAAAAATACGCGTTCTCAGATATTATTTGTGTTTTGAAGTCTAATTCTACGCACTTGTTGTTTGAGAAATTTGTGCAGATTAACTGCACCTTGGGGGGGGGTTATGATCAGTGATTATGCTGTTCGCACTGCCAGCGTGTGACTAGTGTAAAAATCGAAGGCTACATAAATCGAATCTAAACTAGGGCGTTTATCTTGGAAAGGACGAGAGGTTCACTTGTGCGCACTATTTTCCTGGACTTGGCAAATATATAAAAGCACTTTCCTTTCGTATTTTCCCTTTAAAAACAGGAGAGTAAACTTTGAATTGGAGCTATTAAAAATTAAATTAAAAAAATCCGCATCTGCAATGCTTTTGATGTTAACTATCTTTATTTCGTTATTCAGTGTTATGTGCGTTGCCAATGCACATACGCCGCCATACCTTGATGTTCCCACCCACTGCTATGCCGCAGTTTCATCCGAAACTATAGGCATAAGCCAAGAAGTGCTTTTTGTTTTCTGGCTCGACTGGGTTCCTCCCACCTCTACAGGCGCTATGGGTGACCGCTGGAACTTCTATCTTGATCTCACAACCCCCAATGGCAAAAACGAAACCTTAGGACCATACAAATCTGACTCCGTAGGCGGAAGCTACATTGCCTACACGCCAGACCAACTTGGTACCTATTCATTCGTGGCTAGATTTCCCGGTCAAAAACTCACAGGCATTCCAGGTGCAGAAAATAACATCAACGTCAATGACACTTATGCACCCAGCACAAGCGCGCCTGTCTACCTCTATGTACAGGAAGAACCAATCTATAGGTATAAGGAATCACCCCTTCCAGACAGTTACTGGACCCGCCCAATCTATGATACCAACCGCAACTGGGGCGCCTATGCAATGGGCCAATGGCTAGGCGGAGCATATTATGAAAGCCTCAGAGAAAAGGGGATCAAAAACCAAGCTGGCCCTGAGAGTAGTCACATACTTTGGACACGATCATACACTACCGGTGGAGTCATGGGTGGTCCAACTGAAGATCAAGGGTACTACACAGGTATCGCATACGAAGGCTTCAGCAGTCCAATGTTGGTCTTAGACGGCAAAGCATACTACAGCATACGTTACCCTCCATGGTATGGTTGGTATTGTATTGACCTCTACACAGGCGAGACCATCTACTACGAAAACAACACCATAGGTAACACAGGTATGCCCGCTTTTGGTGAAGTGCTAAACTATAATTCACCCAACCAACATGGCGGCTTCTCCTACCTCTGGCGAACCAGCGGCGTAACCCTGCCTACAGGCACAACAACAAATACAGGTACCCAAGTCTGGGAAATGCTCAACAGCTTCACAGGTGATTCCATATGCAAAATAGCCAACGTATCCACATCTGGCACGCAATTCATCGATAGTATGGGCGGCATATGCTACCTTAACTTTGCCAACCTAGGGACAGCTTCGTCACCAAACTACTACATGCAAATCTGGAACTCAACCGAAGCTGTCTGGTGGAGGCCCTCCTATGGTGTTGTGCCACCTAAGACTCTGCTCAACGGTACAACTAATCTGCCTGTAACCACAACAAGCAACGACTACTGGATGTGGAGACCCGGCGCAACAGCAGTTAGTATGTCCACAACTCAAGCTGGTGCAATCTATGATGGTCAAAACGGCTACTCTATGAACGTCTCTGTTACAAGCATCCTTGGTCCATCTAACTCTGTTCTTAACCAAACAGGTACCATCCAAGAACTTATTCCCGATCAACATGTAATCGTTGGGGCAGGCGGAAGAAACGACGAACGCGGCGTAGTCCCGGGTTTTCTGAGAGCCTACAGCCTAAAACAAGGTGAGTGGGGCAAAATTTTGTGGGACCTTTCCTTTACACCGCCCAAAGCAACGGATGCATACCTCAACAGCACTTACAGCGGCGACAGCGGTGGGCCTGTTCTATCTAGGGTTTCATCTGAAGACGGCATCTTTACCTATCGCGAGAAAGTGAGTGGGGCCATCTTTGCCTACAGCCTAACAACTGCAAAGCAAATTTGGGCTATCACTGAGGATATACAATGGTACTACTATGGTCTGAGTGCCTCAATTCACAACGGCCGTGTCTACACCTACGGTCCAGGTACAGCGCTAACAGCATACAACGCCACAACCGGTGCTTTTCTCTGGAACTGGTCTGCCCCATCCATGGGTTACCTTGAATCCGCAACCACTTATCCACCCCTCACCTTAGCTTTCTTTGTTGACGAGACAGGACGTGAAAAAGTATACTTCTACTCAACCGAAGGCACAGGACTAGTCTCACCCGTTAGACGTGACGGCTCAATTTTTTGCCTCGATACAAACAGCGGCGACCTACTCTGGCGACTAACTTGCTGGCCAGCATATGGCAACCAGCGCCTAGGCTTGCCTGTTATTTCTGACAGTCGCATCTTAGTTCTAGATGTGCACGACAACCAAATTTATTGCATAGGCAAAGGCCTAAGCGCAACCACTGTCTCTGCACCCCAAACAGTCCCTGCCCTTGGTAACAGCATCACTATCACCGGAACAGTCACAGACCAATCACCCTCCGGCAGGCATGACATCAACGGCAACCTAGATCTCGCTCTCAAAGGTACCCCCGCGATATCTGATCAAGACATGGATGCATGGATGGAATACATGTTCCACCAAAGGCCCAAACCAACAAACGCCAAAGGTGTCGAAGTATTCTTAAACGCAATCGACCCCAATGGTAACTACATCACCATCGGTAACACAACAAGTGACTCATATGGCAACTACGGTCTCGCATTCACACCAGACATTCCAGGTACCTACCAGATAATCGCAATGTTCAAAGGTTCAGCTGCATATGGGCCCTCAGATGCAACCGCTTATCTCACAATAGGTGATGAAGCGCCCACTCAACCACCCACACAAATCCAGCAGACATCAATAGCTGATACATACTTTATCCCTGGGATCATTGCTGTAATCTTAACCGTCATTATAGTCGGCATAGCACTCGCATTGATGCTCAAAAAGCGGCCCTAAAAAACTAACAAACATTCCCCTTCTTTTTTATACATATTAATAATTCCAGCCTTAGGCGGGAAAAGGTTAGAAACATCCTTCGGAGTTACTTTTTGCAATACTGCGCTATGCACTGTTTAACATAATACCTTTGTACCACTCGTTTTATGTAGTACTGGGTTCTAAAGTTCACTGAAGCCCACGCGCATTTTCTGCACAGAACGTCGCCGTCTATTTTGAGCCGGTTTGCACATACTTTTTGGTACTCAGGTGATCTGATAATTTCAAGCCATGATTGAGACGCTAAATTGCCAATTATGTGTTTTAATCCAAAATCCATACAGCACAAGGTCACATCGCAGTTGGGAAGCATTACAAACTGAGGCGCCGAGAGCTTCTCACAAAAAAACCAGCCGCGCAAGTGTCTTCCTTTGGTGTCCGTACAGGAACCTGCTCGCTCGTTTGAAATAAAGTGCTCATTCATCACATAAAAGGTAGTGATGCGGAGCCGTCTCATAACGGCTGTTAGGGTGTCTTTGTATGTTTGTGTGAGTGGAATTTTTGCGTTTCCCAAATTATCGGGCAGATGCAGAGTCACCTCAGGGTCACAGCGCTTGAGTCGTTCTACATCTGTGTTTCTGAGTCCGACAAGTGTTGAAAATAAACTAATCCTATGGCCTTTTGAATGGGCATACTCCATCATGTCTATGCATTGGGGGTTCAAGAAGGGTTCGGCAAAACCCGAAAAATGGATGCCTACATACCTTGGCACACTGACCAGTGCTGACTTAAAGTCACTGAGGGTTAACATTTTGCAACCGTGATAATGTTTTTGAAAAATACGTTGTGGACAATAGCTACAGTCAATGGTGCAATTGCTCACAGTCGTTACTTCTAGCCAAGGCTGAAACAGAGATATCATCTCATCTGACAATGCTAATCCAAGTTTTTAGTTATTTGTCTTTCTTTACCTCTGTTGTAGAACAATAATTTAACCACTGTGAACCATCAAAAAATATATGCTAAACAATATCAAAAACATCTTTCCAACTACAGGTCATATGCTGGCGCTGACTTATGTCCTATGGGCAGTGGTGGGATGTGTTTTGGTTATCGCTTCAAAAAATCTATTGGCTCAAATTATATGATGAACGCGTACTCGCTTGATTTGTTTCTTTTTATTCGTGTTTTTTGTCACTCTTTAGGGAGAGTTGGCAAAACCTAAATATCAAAGAACCGTATATTTTGGCAGACACGGGCCGGTAGTTCAGCTGGTATGAACGCTTGATTTGCAATCAAGAGGTCGGGGGTTCAAATCCCCCCCGGTCCACTTTTCAATCTACCGACGGCTTCTTTATTCGTTTGGTCATTGAATAATTTGGTGATGGTCATGTGGTATGTTTATTGTTTGTGGATGATTGCTTGATAGGGATCTAATCGATATGTAGGCGGGATGGTTGCGCTATATCCGCTAACATGTTGTGATGCGTTAGTGCTGTGTTGTTTCCCAACTATGTTGGATCAAATTTTTGGATGTGAACTGAGTTTTTGGGGATGGTTATCCAAATTGGTAATAAATCGATTGTTTCCCTGCTGGTTTGAAATGAACACCACAAATAATCTTTCTGTGTTTATTTCAACAGTTATATATTAATACAATAGTTTATTAGGGAGACAACTGTTGTGGTGTCCTTTAGTGACGTATGATGAGGGATTGCGTTCATACAAGGCGATTGCCTTCATTGAAAGCGTAAAATCGATTTGTTATTGTAAATTAGACACAATCCCAAAACAGGACGTTCTTGCAAAGCAAAAAACCCTTAGATATAACTCTAAATGTTTAGGTGAAAATTTATGGATAAACTAAAATTTGCCATCCCCAAAGGTTCCCTAGAAAAAGCAACCGCAGAATTCTTCTCTAAATCCGGATTCAAACTCGGCGGAACCGATCGCACATACCGCCCAACTATAAACGACCCCCAGATCGAGATGAAAGTACTACGACCCCAAGAAATCCCCGTGTTTGTCAGCGAAGGTTTGCAGGACATAGGTATCACAGGCGAGGACTGGGTAAAAGAAAACCGTGCCGATGTAGAGATCCTTCAAAATCTCGAGTACGGCAAAATCCGTCTAGTCATTGCAGTGCCAAAAAATGTTCCCGCAGGTACCACACTGGGTCAGTTCATGGAGTCTATTTGGAGTCAAGATAAAAACTTCCGCGTCAGTACCGAATACCTAAACATCGCCTCCGAATACCTTAAAAGCACCCCCGAATACAAAGCCCGCTTCGGCGATGTTGACCCTGTGTTGGTTACACCGTGGTGGCGAAAAGGCGATAACCCCAAGGCTAAAATCTTTCTCTCCTTTGGCGCCACAGAAGCTAAACCACCCGAAAATAGTGACTGTATCATGGACGTAACCGAAACCGGAACCACCATAGAAGCCAACGGTCTGCGCATAATCGACACAGTCCTTACATCCTCAGCTATTCTCATCGCCAATAAAAAAGCGCTCCAAGACCCACAGAAACGCGAAAAAATCTACGATATCGTAGCCCTACTAAAAGGCGTCGTAGACGGCTCAAAACGTATACACATATTTGTCAACGTCAAAAAAGAAAACCTCCAAACACTGCTAACTGAACTGCCCGCCCTCAAAAATCCCACGATCTCCCCGCTAACAGACGAGGGATGGGTAGGAGTCAACACAGTCATCGAAAAGGACTGCTTCATAGGCATACTTCCCAAAATCCGTCGACTCGCCCAGGGCTTAGTGGTATTTGAGCCGCGACAGGTGTTAGCACTCGACGAAATCGCCCGGAGAACAGACTGCCAATGCAAAACCAACCAACCCTAAAATTCTGGAACTCAAACCAACTGCCCCCAGATTGGTTCCGCCGACAGCAAACCAACCAAAACCAAGCGGAACTCGAAGCTGACATAAAAACTATCATAAACCGCGTTCGAATTGAAGGCGACCAGGCTCTTCTTGACTTCACCCAAAAATTCGACAAAGCCATCCTCACACCCACCACCATCAAAATTAGCCCATCAGAAATCAAAGAAGCCTACCAACAAGTAACAAAAGAGCAAGTGGTTGCCATCGAATTCATGAAACAGCGCGTCAGCATCTTCCAACAACAACTGCTCACACAAACCAATGTTTGTGCCTTCAACGAGGGTATCATGGTTCAAACTATGTTGCAGCCCCTCGAAAGTGTCGGTTGCTATGTCCCCGGCGGCCAAGCCGCCTACCCAAGCACCGTTGTTATGACCGCACTGGTCGCCAAAATCGCCGGCGTCAAAAGAATCGTGATATGTTCCCCTTCCAATGCAGAGGGCAAAGTTAACCCACTAGTGCTTGTCGCCGCCGATATATGTGGAATAAGCGAAATCTATCGGGTCGGAGGCGCCCAAGCCATCGCAGCGCTAGCCTACGGCACCCAAACCATAGTACCCGTACACAAAATCGTCGGACCCGGTAGCAAATATGTCACAGCCGCCAAAGTGATAGTCTCCCAAGATATTGCCATAGACATGCCCGCTGGACCCAGCGAAGTCCTCATCATAGCCGACCAATACGCAGACGCCCGTCTAATAGCCTACGACATGATCTCCCAAGCAGAACATGGCACCGATAGTGTCTCAGGCCTGATAACTCCCTCCCAAAAGCTGGCACAAGATGTACAGGCCTGGCTTACCAAACTAGTTGCCATGACACCGCGTGCCGAAAAAATCCTCGGATCCCTAACTAAATATGGGTTTATCATCGTCTGCACAAACATGGAAGAAGCCATCAACCTAACCAACCAATTTGCCGCCGAACACCTAGAAGTCATGACAAACGACGCCAAAAAACTCTCCCAACGCCTTACTGCAGGTTTAATTCTGGTCGGTCCTTATAGTTCTGTACCGTTAAGCGACTATGCCAGCGGAACCAATCACGTATTACCCACAAGCGGCTTTGCCCAGTCATTTTCCGGACTCTCAGCTATGGACTTTATGCGCCGGGTCAGCATCGTAGAATGCTCAAAGGAAGGCTTAGAAAAAGTCCGTACACACGTTAAAGTTTTAACTGACACTGAAAACCTTCCCAATCACTCCAAAGCCATAGATGCGAGATTTCAGCCATGAACACGTCCTACCAAGCCTGGTTCGACGAAAAATTGGCAAAGCTTCAAAACATTGATTGCTACAACGCTGGTATCACACCCGAAGGATTAGCTAAACAGCTCGGGGTTGAACAGTCAGAAATTATTAAACTCAACTTTAACGAAAACCTCTTCATCGATCGCACCAAACAGACCGCTCTCATAAAGCAACTAAGTGAAGAAATCGATCTTCGGTTATACCCCGAAGACGAAGAAGTCAAACTACGCAAAAAACTAAGCCACTACCTAAATGTCCCCCAAGACTTTTTAGTGGTAGGCAATGCAGGCGATGAATTAATAGACCGCATAGTAAGGCTCTTTATCGAACCACGCGATGTGGCAGTATCCTTTACACCTTCATTTGCTATCCCAAGACTCTGTGTCAAGCGACAAGGCGGCCAATACATAGAGATACCCCTAAGAGCCAACTTCCAGCTCGACACAAACACCATGCTTAACACCTTTTCAGATAAAACACGCCTGCTCTATTTGTGCTCACCCAACAACCCTACTACAAACCAGCTAAACCCCCAAGACATCGAAAAACTAGTCCAAGCATTCCCCGGCATAGTGATCCTAGACGAAGCCTATGGTGAATTTGCTGATTATAGCTTTATTTCTCGTATACAAGAATTCCCCAACATGATCATACTGCGCACATTCTCCAAAGCCTTTGGTCTAGCCATGTTACGGATAGGCTATGTCGTGGCCAACCCCGAATTAGCCGCGGTACTACGCGATAAAGTACCCCTACCCTACCCTGTAAGCGGCTTCTCTATTCGCATGGGTATAAAAATGCTCGAAAACATTGCTATAGCCCAAAATGCAGTCTCAGCACTTATAGCTGAGCGAGCAAACCTTATAGCACAACTCAACCAAATAGACGGCGTAGAAGCCTTTCCCTCACAGACCGACTTTGTGCTCATAAACACCAAAGCCCCCGCTGATCAAGTCTACACTAAACTGCTCAGACGGGGCATCATACTCAAAAAATGGGGCAAACTCCTACAGTATGAAAACTGCTTCCGCATAACCGTGGGTCTGCCCGAGATGAATGCTAAACTACTTGAGGCACTAAAACAAATTCAAGGTGACAAAAAATATGATGAGGACACAAGAGGTTTATCGTAAAACCAAAGAAACCGAAGTTAGAGTTAGTGTCAACTTGGATGGGGAGGGTAAAGTCGCCATCGCTACAGGTGTGCCCTTTCTTGACCACATGCTAACTTCACTGGCCACCCACAGCTTAATTGACATATCTGCCTCAGTTAGAGGCGACTTGGTTCATCACTGCGTAGAAGACCTCGCTTTGGGCCTAGGCGAAGCCCTAAACAAGGCCTTAAGCACACGCGAGGGCATCACCCGATTCGGAAACGCTACCACACCCATGGACTGCTCGCTGGCATCGGTCGCCGTCGACTTAGTCAAGCGGCCCTACTGCAAAATTGACCTCAAACTCAAAGGCAAAAAAATAGAAGACATGCCAACCGAAGACATTGTACACTTCTTTGAATCCCTAATTCAAACCCTGCAAGCCAACATTCACATCTTCATCCTCTATGGTAGCAACGACCACCACAAAACCGAAGCGGCAGTTAAAGCTCTTGCACTCTCACTTCGCCAAGCAGTTGCACTTGATCCCCGACGCAAAGGCGTACCCAGTAGCAAAGGAGTCATCTAAGTGGCTACTACAGCCATATTCGACTATGGCGCAGGAAACCTCCTCAGCCTCAAAACTGCCCTAGAAAAAACCAGCCTAACCACCTCCATCGCAACCAAAAAAGAGGACTTAATCAATGCAGACGCCATCGCCCTACCCGGTGTAGGAAATTTTTCAGCCTCACTTGAAAAGCTCAGCGCAGTCAAAGAGATCCTGCAGACAAAAGTCTTGGAGGGTACCCCTATATTGGGCATATGCTTGGGGCTACAATTGTTCTTTGAAACAAGCCAAGAAGGCCCCGGAAATGGACTAGCACTCTTCAAAGGCGAAGTTAAACAACTGCCCCAAACAGTAAAAGTGCCCCACATGGGTTGGAACACTCTAAACCTCAAAAAACCAGGTGCTCTCTTTGACGGTATTGTTGAGGACACCTACGTTTACTTCGTCCACTCACTATACCCTGACCCAGAGGACCCAAACATAGTGGCCACACAAACCCAATACGGAACAACTTTCACCTCTGCTATCGCCCAAAAAAACATTTATGGCACCCAATTTCACCCTGAAAAATCCGGTGTGGCAGGTCTTCAAATACTTAAAAACTTTGCAAAAATAGTTGTACGGTGACAAATATGCAGTTAATTCCCGCAATAGATCTCATGGGCGGCAAAATCGTCCGCCTAACCCAAGGCGCCGCCGAAACCGCCAAAACCTATGAAGCCCAATTCGGCACACCCCTTCAAGCAGCTCAGCGCTGGCAAATCGAGGGCGCAGGCAAACTCCACATAATCGACCTCGACGCAGCCTTTAGTATCGGCGACAACCGAGATGTCATCGCAGATATCGCAAAAAACATTACGTTACCCCTCCAAGTCGGCGGCGGCATACGTAGCTACGAAGTCGCAGAAAGTCTCCTAAAAGTCGGTGTCACCCAAGTCATACTAGGCTCTTTAGCTTTTAGCGACCCTTCAGCCATAACAAAAATCCAAAAATCATTCGGTTCTGACACCGTCATAGTGGCCTTAGATAACTGCAACGGGCACATCATGATCGATGGCTGGCAAACCGAAACCCCAATGACCGTAGATGAAGCCCTCAACAAATACACTCAGCTAGGCGTCCACACCTTCCTTATAACCTCAATCGCACAAGATGGCATGCTAAACGGCCCCGACCTCCAAACCCTCTCAGCCGCCATTCACTCTTCAAACACCAAAATCATCGCCGCAGGCGGCATAGGAACCATCAGCGACCTATGCGCACTCAAAGAAATCAATTGCCAAGGCGCCGTCATCGGCAAAGCCCTATATGAGGGGCGCTTCACACTAAAAGAAGCACTAACCCAGATAGGAACCTAACATGACGCTAGCAAAACGAATCATACCCTGCCTCGATGTCGACCACGGACAAGTCGTCAAATGCATAAACTTCCAAAACCCTAAATCCACAGGAGATCCAACCGAAATGGCTCAACGCTACAGCGACCAAGGCGCCGACGAACTCGTTTTTTTGGACATCACCGCATCAAGTGAAAAACGCAACATCATGCAAAAATACGTCGAAAACGTTGCCAAAACCATAAACATCCCATTCACCGTCGGAGGCGGCATCCGAAGTGTACCAGATGCAAGACTGATCCTCTGTAGTGGCGCCGATAAAGTGTCAGTTAACACAGCCGCAGTCGAAAACCCCAACCTAATCACCGAACTATCCGATGTTTTCGGACGGCAATGTATCGTATGTGCCATAGACGCCAAACGCAACTCCACTCCAACCAACGGAAAAACCATAGTAGACACACCCAAGGGCCCAGTTTGGTTTGAAGTCGTTACCTATGGTGGCAGAAAACACACAGGCATCGACGCATTAACATGGGCCACTGACGCCGAAAAACGAGGTGCCGGTGAATTCTTAATAACTTCCATGGATAGAGATGGAACCAAAGACGGTTATGATATCGAGTTAACCCGCAATATAAGCGAACGCGTCAACGTTCCCATAATCGCAAGCGGCGGAGCCGGAGAACCTAAACACCTCTACGACGTATTCACCGAAGGCAAAGCCGATGCTGCACTGGCCGCATCAATTTTCCACTACAACAATTATCCTATTCCAAAAGTCAAAGACTACCTGCGTAAAATGGAGGTGACCATACGACAATAACACCCGACGAATTGCTAGCAAAGCTGGATTTCAAAAAAAGTAATGGGCTCATTCCAGTTATAACCCAAGACGCCAAAACCAAAACCGTTCTAATGCAGGCCTATGCCAACAAAGAAGCCGTGGAACTGACACTTAAAACCAAAAAAGCAACCTACTGGAGCCGTAGCCGAAATGAACTCTGGATAAAAGGCGAAACCAGTGGAAACACACAAAAAATAATCTCAGTAACTACAGACTGCGACTGTGACTCACTACTATACATAGTCGAACAAACCGGCCCCGCATGTCACACCGGCGAATATAGTTGCTTCTACAATAAACTACTCTAACAAGATCTTTCCAAACCCGTTTTCACTATTTTTGAAAACACCTGTTTTTGCTCTCTTCTTTGCCATAGATAACAAAAAATTAAACATAAACATAAACAAAAATAGCGCCTATCTGCATATATGGTTGTTGATGTGCGAACAGAACGATAAGTCAACGTGTGAGTTTGCTCGGATAGCACGATTTAGACGCCGAAATCGACTACAAAACTGTACAGCTAAAAGCCTTTTTAGCGTTGATTTCAAAACGGCAATAGTGTCGGGATAACTGTGTTTAAGTGATGTCAAAAGCTGTTTAAGCCCTTGAGTTAACACTTTTAAACATATTTGCCCTTTTTCTCTGTGGAATATTATGTCTCTGCATGAAGCTCTGCTCTACACTCGCCAATCTGACGGCAAAGTTAAATGTTGCCTCTGTGCACGTCGTTGCCTCATTAGTATGGGTGCGCCCGGATTCTGTTTGGTCCGAAAAAATGAAGACGGCGTTCTCTATAGTCTAAACTATGGTAAAGCCGTCTCTGTAGGCGTTGACCCTATCAGTAAAAAACCCTTGTATCACTTCAATCCTGGTGCTTTAGTGATGTCGATTGCGGCGGCTGGATGTAACTTCCGGTGTCAATTCTGTGATAACTGGATGATCAGCCAAGATCATGAAGCTCCCGGTAATCCATTCCCGCCAGAGGAAGCGGTTAGGGCGGCGCAGAACGCGGGTTGTCAAGGTTTAAGCTACACCTATACCGAACCCACGATCTTTTTGGAATATGTCCATGACATTGCCAAGTTGGCTAAGCAGGCAGGGCTGTTTAACACCTTTGTAACCAATGGCTATATGACCCCCGAAGCGGTCCAAACCATTGCGCCCTATCTTGATGCGGTTACGGTGGATTTTAAGGGCGGTGCTGACCCCGACTTTTACCGTACAAACATGAGTGTCCCAAATGTCGAGCCTATCTATGATACGCTAAAAGAATTCAAACTCCACAACGTTCACATTGAACTTACAAACCTCGTTGTCCCCAAAATCGGAGATTCCCCAGAACGCATCAGCATCCTATCTAAATGGATAAACGATTACTTGGGGCCTGATACCCCTCTTCATTTGTTGCGATTCCATCCAGAATACAAGATGGCCAGTATCCCTGCTACCAGTGTACAGGAAATGGAACATGCTTACCTAACCGCCAAAAACCAAGGTCTCAACTATGTCTACATCGGTAACATCACTGATCACCCCGCCGAAAACACGATATGTCCCAACTGCGACACAGCCGGCATCAAACGTTGCGGTTTTGAAGTCACACAGTGGGACCTCACTGATAACATGCGTTGCCCCGTCTGTGGACACCCTATCCCCATAAAAGGTAAACTCTGGCAAAACAACCAACGATTTCCCTACGCGCTCTTCTAACTATTGTTAAATGACTATAATTGACTGTAATCGTATTATGGAAATGGAATCTTGGATTAGTCTTATTAGTGCAAAGTTAGTTTGCTTTGTATAGCGTTTCTCTATGCCTAGATATTCGGCGTTGGCGGTTGCGACCAGTTACTGGAAACCCAATGAAAACTATCTTTGCAAAATAACTGGGGCTTTGGAGGGTAAGCTTTTGGATGGGGATTTTGTGGTTGTTTCTGAGAAGGCGATAGCGATCGCTACAGGTTGTATAGTCAATGAAGCACTGATTGTGCCTAGCAGAAATGCAAAATTCATTGCTAAGTTTTGGATGCGTGTAGTCTGGGGGTATGGTCTTGGGGTTTTGTGTGGGTTTGGGATGCGTCTGCTTAGACGTTTGCGGGAATATCCCATTGAGTCGGGGAGTCGCCATAAGCAGGTTGCACTGGAGTACACGGGGCTTTTGGATGCGTTGATGTTTGGCTCAGAGGGTGGTATCGATGGCTCTAATTTGGCTTATTCTTATGTTAGTTTGCCTCTATACAACGCTGATATTTTTGCCCAGAAAATCCATCGGCACATCCAAGAAGAGTTGGGTAAAGATGTTTGCGTAATTCTCGCTGATACTGATAAGACTTTTCGGTTTTGTAGTTTTTATTTTACGCCCCGTCCTAATCCAATGCATGGTATTCATTCTTTGGGTGGGGTGATTGGTTATGTTTTGGGGAGGGTTTTGGATTTGAAACGGGGTTCTACACCTTTGGCGGTTGCGGGTGGCTTTCTTTTGGCTAGGGAAGCTTTAACCATCACAAACATCGCGGATCGGGTGCGGGGGCCGGGTTCAGGGGCAACGGTGTGGGATATGGCTTCACGTTTTCATGTCGAGGTGGACGGAGTGAGTTGGGAGATGCTCGATTCAATTTCTCACAAGCCGCTAGTTGTCGTCAGAAAGAAATCTCATTAAGGTTAATATTGCAGAAACAAACCAAAAACTGTGTTTTTGAAGAGTAAGACATAAAAATCGGCTTGTGAGCATATGCGCATTACGATGGGATAGCTAATGGAAGAATCACTACAAAAGCTGGATGCATTCTTTAATCCAAAAACCGTTGCAGTTATCGGCGCCACAAAAAAACCTGGCAAAGCCGGCTGCGTCATATTTGAGAACTTGGCAACTAACAAAAAAGAAGGCGTTTACACGGGCGAACTCTACCCTGTGAACCCGAGCGAAGAATCCCTCTTGGGCTTTAAATGCTTCAAAACGCTAAGTGAGGTTCCCGCAGATCAGGTTGACTTGATAGTTATCATCGTTCCTTCCAAAGCGGTAGCCGGTGTCATGGAGGAAGCGGTCGCTAAAAAAGTTAAAGCCGCAGTCATCATAACTGCCGGCTTTAAAGAAGTTGGAAACAAGGAGCTAGAAGACCAAGTCATCGCAATAGCCCAAAAAGGCGGTATCCGAATTTTAGGCCCCAACTGTTTGGGTATTTTTTACCGTAAAAGCGGTATTGACACCCTGTTTCTACCTGAGATGAAAACGCTTAGCACCGGCCAAAAATTCATTGCTACGCCCCGTCCCTTATCGGGAAGCATTGCAATGATCACCCAAAGCGGCGCCTTTGGTTCAGCGGCACTTGACTATCTAACCGGTCGCGGTATGGGCGTTTCTAAATTCGTCAGTTTTGGCAACAAAAGTGATGTCTCCGAATCTGACATCCTAAACTATCTCATCCAAGATGACGAAACAACAGTTATCCTTGTCTATCTCGAAGATGTTAAAAATGGACGCGACTTTATCGACATCGCCAAAAAAGTCACCCTTAAAAAACCGGTTGTTGTTATTAAATCCGGACGTAGTTCTGCAGGAGCACTGGCTGCCGCATCCCATACTGGTGCCATAGCAGGAAGTGACAAAGTCTACGATGCTGCCTTTGAGCAATGCGGAGTCATCCGCGCCCGTAGCATGGACGAATTCTTCGATTACGGCAAAGCACTTGCCCTGCAACCCCCAGCAACCGGCAAAAACATGGGTGTTCTCACTGATGCAGGCGGGCCAGGAGTCATGACCGTTGACGAACTTGAAACCCAAGGCCTAACCGCAGACCGTTTCGAAAAAGAAACCGACGAAAAATTCGATCAACTCAAAAAAGAAGGTAAAATCCTGGAAATAGCCGCTACCCACAACCCAGTCGACCTCACAGGCTCTGTTGTCGACGACCAATTCATCATATCTGCTGACATCATGTTCAACGATTCTAACACCCACGGCATCATCCTGCTCGGTCTCCACCACATGCCTGGTCTGCAAGAAAAATACATTGCAGGCACTGTTGCAGTTGCCAGTAAATACGACAAACCCATAGTCGCAGTCGACATCGGCGAAACCGATCTAGCCATCTACACCCGAAGCCATTTCGACCGATTGGGCGTTCCAAGCTTTGGTAGCCCCGAAGCCGCCGCACGCGCCATGAGAGCTTTGGTCTGGTACGGTGAATACCTCAAGAAAAACGGTGCTCTAGAAACCTACATCGCTAACTTTAAAAAAACAGTTACAACTAAACCGTAACTGTTACAACAACAACGTCCCCATCTCCCTTCCCTAGTTTCCCACGCAGATAAAGAGGCGCCACAACCTCCAAAACATCCACTGGATAACTTGGTACAAGGGGAATCACAACTGCCGCCTCCACGTCCAAAACTATCGCTCTAAAAAACACACCAAAAAAATAACCCACCTCGGGTTTAACCCATATACCGCAGGGGGGATCTAATATTCTTCTTTTTACTGTTTCAGCTTTTGTTAAACGCAAATTTAGGGTCCCCGGATAAGGCGTAAACCCTAGCTTCTGCTCTATTTGAGCCCTAACCCAGGGCAATTCAACAAAATCCTTACCTGTCCCACTGCCAGAAAAAACGGTGCCCCTAAAATCTAGTTGTCCCAAACCTCTACCTTCACATCAGGGTACGGGCCTAACCCCTGAGTAACCAACCTGGGGCCCCTGTCCTGTGGGGCAACATCCCTCCGCCTGAAGTTGTTGCTTTAACCATTGCGCAACCGACTTAAGGATAGAATCAGAGGATATATCCACAACAGGTACAATCATCTTCTCTTTAGTCTCAATTATCTGCATATAACGAGGCATAGCCGCATACCCAACATAAGTCCAATAAACACGCCGCCTCTCCAAAAGCTCCCTAGCAACCGCAACATTAGACGCTGAAAGCGGGAAATAAAGAAACACAATTCCATCAACCCAATACAATCCCGCTAACTTACCCCCAGCAATCACACTAGTAAACCGCGCAAGCTCCTCCGGGCTATTGAAATGCGTTTTCTCCATAATCACAATTTCTTTAAAAGGCTCATAAGAAACAGAAACTTCATTACTCATAAATCATTCACCACTAAGTAACCCATACAGTATAAGCGGTAACTTATTTAATTTATTATTATATCTGAACATGTGGGCAAATGTTTTAGTGTGGAAAATCAGGGTTGAGAATTAGTCTATGTCTGTGGGAACGTTTCTGGATGTGACCGACAAACTTCTTCCATGATGCGTAGCATTGAAGGTATCGCAAAAACTATGTCCCTAGCAGTAACAATCCCGACCAATTCGCTGTTGTTAACAACAGGTAAATGTTTGATGCGTTTTCTACGCATGGTATCTGCCGCTTCTTCTAAGCTGGCCTCTTGATTGATTGTTATAACAGGTGCCGAAGCTATCATCCCTGCCTTTATTTCACGTGCTGGCAACCCTTGTTCAAAACCTCTTATCAAGGCATCTCTAGACGTTATAATGCCTACCGGACGTTTTCCCTGTACAACAATAATGGAGTTAATGTCAAAACTGTTCAAAGTTGCGATAACCTCTTGAAGATTTGTGTCCTCTCTTACAACCTTGACCGGTTTTGTCATAATTTCTCGAACTAAGACGTTGTCAGACAAAAAAAAATCACCACTAAAGGATAGAGTTTGTTGTTAATCAATATTTTTAGGAGCAAAACCTTGGTCTGGAACCAAATCCGAAAAAGCCTCCTTGCCGGCCTGCTAAAGGAGAGTTTAATTCATGATGAAAAGTTTTAACTGATTATTTTGAAAGAAACTTTTTCTTATGTCTTATCTTCATGGACAACACAAGATTATTTAGTTTCTTTTTGGTTGAATATGATGTTATTGTTGTATCGGTGACCGATTGAGTGTCCTTTGAAATTCAAGAATTGCCTGATGTCATTCGGGTTATTGTCCTTTTAAACCTCACTAAGGGTGCTAAGCTGAAACGATCTACACTTAAGCGCCGTATTGATCGGGTTTATGTGAGTTATACCTGCATTGATCTCGATGAGCTCGATAAGGCACTTAGGGAAATGGTAGCTGAGAATCTCATCGAAGAAGGGGGTGAGTATGTTTGGTTAACCCCGCAGGGGCAACGGCTGGGCAAGGAGTGGGAGAGTCTTCTGCTAAAAAATGAGCCCATCATGGAGGTTGTCGCCGGTTTAGTCGATGGCTCCATCACAAGCCTTGTTGTAATTCTCTCCGCCTTTATCGGTACGCTCACTTCAAATGTCATATTTAGCAACCCCGACCTCGTTATTTTCTCTGCATTTCTAACTCTGAGCGCGGTTGCTATCACCAATTTTTCCAGTTTTCTGTTAGGCGGCATCACCGAGGACCTAAACAATATCATGACCCTGCAAAACCTAATGAACTACAGCCTAAGTGATATTCCTGACAAAAAAGAACGTGACAAATCCCTTCTGTTAGTCCAAAAGCTCTTTCTATTGCTGGGTCGCCAGATTCACCGCGCAAATCTATATGCTGCCATAGTCTGCGGAGTCACAACCTTCATAGCCGGCATAATTCCCATAGCCGCATACCTTCTTCTGCCTCCATACTATAACCTTATGATCTCACTTGGGCTGGTCAGTGCCATAGCCGGTGTCTTTTTGGTTCGTTACCGCTCCAAAAAAACCCGCGTCAGCTGGAAAATAACCCTCGCCGAAACCCTAACTATTGTCATAATCGCCACCATAGTCTCGCTAATCCTAGGTGCGGCCTAACTACGGCACAGATGTAGATGATCCTCCATTATACATCGATCCATAATCACCTTCAAACCTGTTTGCTGTGCTGTTTTTGCGGCATCTATGTTGATGATGCCCCGCTGCATCCAGATCACACATGGCCTGCCAAACTGGTTTCTGAGTTTGATTGCTTGCTCCACAACAGGTGGTACATCTTCGCTTTTTCGAAAGATATCTATGATATCTATGGTTTTCTGTATCTCGGGTGGGATGTCTAGGAGATTTTTGTAACTTTTTTCACCCACAGCCTCATCAACAAGGGGGTTAACGGGAATTATGTGGTAGCCATGCTTTTTGAGATATGCCGCAACACGATGGCTGGGCCTGCCCAGGGTGTTTGATAAGCCGACAACGGCAACAACACGATACTTGCTTAGCATTTCTTTAATTTCTTCAGGATCCATTCATATCCTCTCTATTTTTAGGATGTTTAGCTGAGTTTTAACTCAAAGAGCTGTCTTTTACCATTACGAACCGCACACATCTGTACTGTATCACCGATGTTATGTTTGTGGATTTCTGTGACTAAATCCTCAATCCGCCTGATTTCAACGTTGCCGACTTGAAGGATGATATCCTCCTGTACCATACCCGACAACTCCGCAGGACTGCCAAAGGCCACTTTGGTTACCAACACCCCATAATCCACCGGTAGACCATAATAGCGCGCTATCTGAGTGGTCAACGTTAAACCAACGATACCCAGCCAAGGTTGGCGCTTAACATCTTTTGTGACCGTTTCCTCAGTATAGCTCTTAGCAGAATTTATTGGGATTGCAAATCCGATGCCTTGAGCATATGGAATGATGGCAGTGTTTATAGCAACCACCCTACCAGATAAGTCAATGAGAGGACCCCCACTATTACCCGGATTTATGGCCGCATCGGTCTGTACAAGGTTCTCAATTAGCCCCCGCTCAGATTCAACTGTTCGATTTATGGCACTCACAACACCACTAGTTACGCTAGGACCTCCAGCTAAACCAAACGGATTGCCAATTGCATAAACCCGTTGGCCCACCCTGAGTTTATCTGAGTCCCCCAGCTGAGCGGGATAAAGATCTTCACCGCCATGGATCTCTATGACCGCGATATCCCGGATTGCACAGGAACCGACAATGACACCCTCCAGCACCTGATTATTCCACAGCGTAACATTGATTTTTTGTGCCCCGCCAACAACATGATTATTTGTCAAGATTAACCCCTCATTATCAATGATTGTGCCTGAACCCATGCCGCTCACCGGTACCGCATGATAGAAAACGTTGTGCACCAACTTGACTGTAGAAATGTTCACAACACTCTTGCTTGCTTTCTCGATGATATCTAGTACTGCGCTTTCATCATAGGACACGCCAAATTCCTCAAAAAAGGAGAGGAAACCTTTTTAATAAAATTTAGTGTATACATTTAACTCATTGAACGATTCATAAACAATAATATGCTGGCTTTGCAACATTATTATGCTATTAACTATTAACCATGCGTAGAATTAAATACACCCAATTAAACACCCATATGCAATGGCTGAATTGCTTCAAGTTATGACTGGCAATCACTACACGTATGATATAATCAATCCATAAACTGGATGATACTGTTGATGTGAAATTAGTTCAGATATCCATCTAGCGTTTCTCTAATATCCACCTTTACTTGATCTAAAATGGATTATAATGTTTCAATGAAGGTAAAAGAAATTTCGAACATATTATGCCTAAACCTGCTAACAGAAACGTATGTTGCTGTGTTTCTCGTTCTCAAACTTTCGCAGTTTGTATGTTAAGCATTTTTGTCCATTATCTGCTTTATTTTTTCGGCAAGTAATTTGTTGTCTTTGGCTGAACGCACCGTCACGCGTATGTGTTTGTTATCCATACCCATAAAAGTGTAGCAGTCCCGGATTAGAATGTGCTCTTTTGCGAGTTGTTCCTTGAGGGCAGTGGATGTGAGGTTTGAGTTGGTTATTTTTATGAGCAAAAAGTTGGTTGTGGACGGGTAGATCTGTAGGCCTTGGATTTGCTTTAGATCGTTTGTGAGTTGCTCTTTGTTTTTGTTGATGGTTTCTTTGGTTGCTTTTATGAATTCTCTATCGTTAAATGCCGCTTTGGTGACTTGGCATGCTAAGCCATTTATACTCCAGGGTTGACGCATAGTTTCGAGCCTCTCGATGAGACTGTCTGCACCAAGGGCGTAACCAAAGCGTAGTCCGGCCATACCATAGAATTTGGTAACTGAACGGATGACAAAAAGATTCTCATATTGGCGCACCATGCCTGCGACTGTGTCTTGCTCAGGTTCTTGAGCGAATTCAATATAATTCTCATCGACGCTAAAGATGATGTCTTTTTTATGGCAAAATGACACTAGATCCATGATACTTTCTTTTTTGTAGAGTTTACCCGAGGGACTGTGGGGGTTGCAAAGACACATAATTTTTGTGTTCTCGCTGACTGCTTCTTTGATTTTTGGGGTTTCCAGCGAAAAATCTGCTGGCAGTTGGACAAAGGTGATTTTGCCGCCGGCGCGCAGGGTTGCTTTTTCGTATTCTGAGAAAGAGGGCACCGGAATCAGTGCATCAAAGTTATGCGGTAAGATCTCTGCTATCATGTAGATGAGCTCAATGGAGCCATTGCCTAGTAACACGTTTTCCGCCCCAACTCCATGACCCACATAATCGGCGATGGTTTCTTTGAATTCAACTGGATTTGGGTCTGGATAGAACTTGATTAGGCGAGCGTGCTCTTTAACAGCCTCGATTGCTTTGGGAGGTGGCCCCATGAAGTTGATGGGACCGCTAAATTCGAGTACTTCCTCGACGGGTATATCGTGTTTTCGGCTAAACCCCCAAATATCCCCACCATGGCTCACAAAACGCCGTTCCTTAGTTACCTGCACTACTTTGTTCCTCCATAAGCCGGTTTAGCTCTTTATCAACTGCTAAATGTGCTTTGTAGTGAGCGTTATATAGGTTTACAGTCTTATACAGCCAATACACGGCCCCAACCCCCAAAGTAGCTATGGTAAGCAAGACATATGTGGTTAACGGTACAGTTTGGGGCATAAATACCCGTTCAGGCAGAACCGCAACAAGATAGGCATCCTGTTGTTGCTCATGAACTGCCAAGTCCTTAGATAGCAAATAGATGATGATAAAGGCAGGGATAATAAGTATGATACTTGCCGCCCACAACCTAGCATTACGTTGCCTCACAGGCTCCATTGGCGGCGGTGGTTGTTTGCCTTTATTTCTGAGGTACTGTGCGACGCGCTGTTCAAATTTGGCTTCATTTTGAAAGTGACGATTTCGACCCTCCACCAAACGATAGAACATAGGGAAAAACGCCGCACCAAACGTCACCACTGCACCTAAAAACCACATAGAAAACCACACTTTCTGATCTGCATAGTTGTTTGTGTTGGAGGCGGTTTGCATTTTGCTTCAACTATAGGCGTTGCTTACAAGGTTGGGGAGCCAAACTTTATAAGGTCTCCTATTTGTGTAAACGTAATGAGCCAATGTCAAATGTTGCTCTCTATTATAATTCCCGTCTACAACGAGGAGTTAACGATAGGCAACATCATCGATCGCACAAAAGAAGCCGCCCGTCAGCTTAGATTAGAAACTGAAATCATCGTGGTCGATGACCGTTCTCACGACAAATCGCTTCTGATAGCCTGTCAACGTAACGTTAAAGTTTATGCTCTAAAAGAGCACCTAGGCAAGGGTTATGCATTGCGGGCAGGGTTTGCCCAAGCTAGGGGTGACCTAATTGTTACTATTGATTCGGATGGCTCGCATTGGCCTGAGGAACTTCATGAGGTGGTTGCGCCTGTGTTTTGCAACCAAGCCGATTTAGTTATCGGGTCACGTTACATGAACCGCAAACGAGTTGAGGCGCGTAAGCTCAACAAGTTTGGGGTCCGCATCTTTAATTCGCTCATTGAGTTGTTTACTGGTGTTGCCATTACCGATAGTCAATCTGGTTATCGAGCTATGAAGCGCGACGTATTATTAGCGCAAAAGTTGACCTCGGGGGAGTACGAGATTGAATCTGAGATGCTGGTTAAAGCTGTTAAGGCAGGATTTAGAGTAACAGAGGTGCCTATAACCTTTGAGCAACGCACATATGGCCGCTCGGGGGTGGATCCGATGATGGATGGCTCCAAGATCCTTTTCTCCATCATAAGAGCATACCTAAAGGGATAACAAAACGATGACTCAGAATAGTTATCCCAAGGTTTCTATCATCGTGGCCTCCTATAACAGCGCTGACACTATCAAGGAGTGCCTCCAATCACTTTTAGCACTGGATTACCCGCGAGATCATGTAGAGGTTCTTGTTATGGATGGGCTCAGCAAAGATAACACAGTCAAAATCGCTGAGCAACTCGGTGTCAAAGTCCTCTCCATAAACCTTAGTGCACCTGCCGCCTACAATTATGCCCAAAAAATTGTGAGCCACCCCATTTTAGGGTTTGTGGATTCTGATGCTAAGGTTGAGCCAGAGTGGCTAAAAAAACTGGTGGGGCATCTGGATGAGACGATGGTGGCGGGTGTGAGTGGCGCAATAGAGACCTGGAATCAAGCTAACCCTTGGGCCAAAAGCATCGGCTACGAACTCAAAAGTCGCTACCAGCGCATCGGCAAATACACCAGCCGTATAGCCACCATGAATTTGTTACTCAAAAAATCTGTCATCGAAGAAGCCGGCGGTTGGGATGAAAATCTGCCCAGCCAATACGACACCGACTTTGGCCACCGCATAGCTAAACGAGGATACAAAATCGCCTATGAACCCTCAGCGGTCTGCTATCACTACAACCGTCCCACACTAAAAGCGTTTTATCGCCAACAACTCCAATATGGAAAGAACACCCTCAGACTCTACCTAAAACACGGTAAACTAGCTAAAGGCGATGAAATCACCGATATAGGCATGAACCTCCAACCCCTGTTGTTACTATCTGCTGTAGTGTTATTTTGTTTGGGGTTTGTGCCATCATTACGGTTACTCTGGATCGGCCCACCTGCCATACTTATGGGTATGCTTCTCTACTTTACCTACTTAGCCCTAAAAATCTCCCACAGATTCCACGACTGGTCAGCTATGCGATTGGTGGTGCTCTACTTTGTCCGCTCAATTGCATGGTTCAACGGCGCCGTCACAATCACCATAGCCCATCTATCAAAAAGAGGGAAAAAGCCCTGATGTCGCCCAAAGTCTGCTTCATATCCCCCGAATACTGGCCCCTAACAGGCGGTACTGGCAGCTATATCTACTATCTAAGCAACGAACTCCAAAAAAACGGTTACCCCATCTACATCGTCACAGGTGCAAACCAAACAAAAGACCTCCACGTTAACCCCAAACTCGATGTATCGTTCCTTAAAATTCCCAAAACACCAATAGTCAAGTCTTTCCTACTAGCCGCCCAAAGTAGTCAAAAACTCCAAATCAACCAAAAAGCCGTCCAAGTAGACATTACCCACCCCCAACTCCCACTTACCCCCAGCTTCGCTGTCCCCCCAAATTTTGGTAAAACCATAGTCTGCACAGTGCATTCCACCTGGAAAGGCGAAGCCCACGCTATCGCTGGCGAACCCTACATGCGGCTAAATGCAAACGAAAAATTTCTCATAATAGCCAACCGTTTTTTGCGCTTCTTTGAAGAAGGTATGTTACACCGTGCCCAAAAAATAATCGCTGTGAGCCACTTCACCAAATGGGAACTCATAACCTACTACAACATTCCCCCCCACAAAATCCAAGTCATCCACAACGGTGTCAACATCAAAAAATTTCAACCCCCAACAAACAAACATAAAATCAAAAAAGAACTAGGTCTAAACCCAAACGATATAGCTATTGTCTCAGTAGGCCGACTATATGCACGCAAAGGTCTCTTCAACCTCATCGAAGCAATGCCTGCAGTGATAAAACAGTTTCCAAACGCCAAGTTCATTATATCCGGCAAAGGCCAGAGTAGTGAAATGATAAAACTCCACGCCCACGCTGAAAGCATAGGTGTAAAGAACAACATCAAATTCACTGGTTACACCCCCGATAGAGAGTTGCCTAAACTCTACCAAGCCGCCGACATCTTTGCGTTTAGCACCTTATATGAACATCACCCCTTTGCCATCCTAGAAGCCCTTTCTACAGGTCTGCCTGTTGTCACAACTACCGTAGGCGGTATCCCTGAAACTATACAAACCGGAAAAAATGGTCTGCTAGTCCCTCCCTTTAACTCTGAACAATTCTCAAAGGCCCTTCTCTACCTGCTAGAGCATCCAACGGAGGCCGCAGAGATGGGTGCAAAAGCACGTCAAACCGTGGTAGAGCAACTGGATTGGAAAATAGTCGTTAAAGACGCCATGAAAGTCTACGATGAAGCACTACGATGATTGTTATCCATAATCGGCGGTACAATTTTTTCTGTACAAATCTACAATAAATGCAGTAGTGTGGATGCATGGCAAGGAAACACTGCCTATTACCGTAACAGTTCGAAATAAATATCCATGTTGCTCTTTGCCAGCAACTAATTCCAACAGGGTTTAGTGGTCAATTCACTTTCTCTCTGCATCAAGCTAAAATTCTCCATAACGGCTTCTTCTCTGAGAAGATGTGTGACGCCAGTGGATAGTGCGCTGTTTTTGTGATGCTTGTTTATCTGTTATTATCTGTATTCTGTATTTTGTTTTTTGTACCCATTACACATCCGGGATCACCATTTAGTGTATCGCCGTTATGGTATGCGGCTGACCGTGCTCTGCATCCACCGCAGATAAATTTGTATTGGCAGACTCCGCAAGTGCCTTTGAGGTTGGCTCGGTTGCGAAAGGCATTAAACAACGGTGCGTTGAGCCAGAGTTTTTTGAATTGCTGTGTTTTGAGGTTTCCCACGTTTAGGGGCAAAAATACACAGGGATGTACATCCCCTTGAGGTGAAATCGAGCAGTAGAGCCGTCCTGCGCCGCATCCGCCGATGAACTCCCCTAACGGTACTGCTTTTTTTGTAACCTTAACTGTCTGCATGTGTGCCAAGGCCATGGTAACTTCGCCTGTTCCGCTTGAACCCTGACACTGCAATGCAACCCGCGCCAGTTGCGGTGCGGTCGCTAAAATTGTGGTTTTGCACCCCGCTGACATACGATTAAGCAAATAACGCATGACATCCTCACGTTGTTGCGCGGTGAGGTCTTGGTCGCGATGATCTGCGCCGCGTCCGGTAGGTATAAAGTTAAAGTAGGTAAACCGTTCAGCTCCTAGTTGCTCTGCTAGATCGATAATCGCTGGTAACTCTGAGAGGTTATTTTTGCCCACCGTGGTAGCGATACAAGCACAGATATCTGCGTCGATACAGTTTTTGAGCCCGGCTATGGCTTTATCAAATGCACCAAGAACCCCCCGGAAATCATCATGGGTCTTGGCCGAGGCACCATCGATACTTATATCGATATAGTTAACTTGGGCCTGCTTGATTTTTGCCGTATTCTCTTTGGTAAGAAGAGTACCGTTGGATGCCAGTGAGACATATAGACCCCGATCTGAGGCATGTTTGGCAACCTCAAAGAAATCTTTACGGGTAAGCGGTTCACCTCCACTAAAAGCCAGCGCCGTAACATGTGCGTCAGCCAACTGATCCACTACATCAAGCGCCTGTGCTGTGGTTAACTCTTCTTCTTGTACTGTACCGCTGTTGCTATAGCAGTGTTTGCAACGCAAGTTGCATCTATGTGTGAAGTCCCAAACCACCAAAAACGGTGCACAAAGTGCTATGGGTTTTTTAATACCAAAATATACAAACGATTCCACCAAATTAAGAACGGCATTCCGCGCATATCGATCCGTTAAAAGCTTAGCGGCCTTTTCACGCTTAAACCCCAAAGCCCGACGAAGAAACTCTACCCAAAACCCAATCACCTGCGAATAAAAACCATTACACCCACTACACTTTTTGTCGAGCTTGCCTGCATAATCATCCAAGGCGGCCTCCAGTACCGTTCTACCACATATCCCACATTTTTTAAGCGAAAGCTCAAGCATTTGTCTAGTCATAGGCATAGATATAACTGCATTCCAAAACGTATCATGGGATAGGATGCTCACAGCAAGGCGCCTCCAACAGATTTAACCCTTAATTGGACATATGCGGGATGTAAACATTTTGCTGATTGTTGCTTTAGTATTTTTTTAGGTTTTTATTTATTTCTTCATGATTTGTTCTGCAATTTCTAAGTCTTTGGTAGTGTTTATGTTTAGTGTAACTTCGATTTCTTGGGTGATTATGGCGGATGTTTCGGTTTTGCCTTCACCTAGAATTTTGGTGCCGTTTATGATGTTGATGCCTGATACGGCATACCAGTTACCTTGGTATTCGTCGGTGGAGGATATGGAAAGTCCCAACCTTTTTCGTTTTTCGATGGGTACAAACACTGCCAAAAAATCTTTGCCACATTCTTCAAATTCCATAATCACCCTATCTAGTATCTTCCCTGTTATAGCTGGAACATCTGAGGGCATAGTCAGCACCGGTCCCCTCCAACCCAGCTTGTTTACTGCCTGTTTTAGATCGTCATGGTATCCTTCGGCGTTGGTATGTAGAATCTTCCATCCCATGCTTAGGCAGTGTGCCTCAGTTTTAGGTGTGTTGGTGCTTGTGATAACATAGAATTCAGATATCTTTTGGGAGGATAAGACGGCACCGACCACCCAGTCAATCAGAGGCTTACCTAGAAACGGCAACATCGGTTTCTCTATGGGTAGTCCCATACGGCTTCCTCTGCCACCTGCCATAATCAACGTTGGAACCATTACCCAGTCACTCCCGTCAGTAGTAGCGCAAACAGGATCAGTGTTATGGCTCTTGTGGTTTCGTTGGTTGCCCCAATCATGTCTCCGCTGACGCCGCCAAACACATGATTTGATACCCTGCTCATAACAAGCGCCACAGGAACGCTGATAATCATTAAGCTCGTTGCAGCCAATCCTAGCATGGCATATCCTGTGAAGTAGAAAACGGGGTAGACTATGAGTGCTGAGAGCAGATATGCTATGATGTTTTGGGGTTTTTTGGCTTTGGCAAGAAAAATCGAGCCCAGACCCTTGTGGGAGGGTTTTCCTATCCAGACGATGGTAACCATGGCGAGTTTGGCTGAAACCTCGGCCAAGATGACAGCTGTGAAAGCAAACAAAGGACTGACCAAGATCAAGCCTGCAACCGCTATGAACTCTATTGATAGAGCCAAGACTGCGCCGGCATATGTTACCGTCCAAGCATGGGCCTTCATTTTGCGGTCGTGGAGGTTACGTAGCCCTAAAGCATTGCCAAGGTCGATTAATCCATCAAAGTGTTGTAATCCTGTGAGGACTAAAAGAAAGGCTATGGTCATGGCGGCTGGTATGGCGGACCCTAAGAACGCCATAGGCAAGGCAACGTAGATATTGGCTATATTTAGTAGAAAAGTGGTGATGGTGCTTGCGAGTATGTAATATAGTCCACCTAAAAGCCCGATGAAGCCGCCGACTACGGGGAAAAGCCACATGTTGGATGCTGTAGTGAATATGAAATCTTCTTTTCCTCCTAATGGGATGATGGTGAGAAAAGACAGCAGATCCTTGAAAACTTTTCCAGCCCTCAGAGGTGACATGTACTTACAACTTATTTAAATAGAATATAGACTTTATTGTTGGGTTTAGAGGGGTTAATGTGGAAGAGCAAAAGGTACTAGTTACTGGTGGAGCAGGCTTTATAGGCTATCACCTGTGCAAAAAACTCTCAACAATAACCAGCAATCTAACCATATACGATGATCTATCCAGTGGCAAAATAGAAAATGTCACCGATGTTCCCTTAGCAACGTTTGTGCAAGGAAATATCTTAGACCTAAAAACCCTCTGTGGATTGCCTAAGCAGGATTTGATCTATCATCTGGCTGCACAGGTTGTGGTGCCCTACTCCATGGAAAACCCGCTCATTGACTTTGAAACTAACGCCAAAGGCACCGTTTGTGTGTTGGAGAAAGCTCGGCAAGACGACGCTAAAGTCGTGTTCGCATCAAGTGCCGCAGTCTATGGTAACCCTTCGGTGTTTCCAACACCTGAAAGCTATGGTTTTCATCCCTTTTCATGCTATGGCTTATCTAAAATAGTTGGCGAACAATACTGCCAGATGTATCGCGAACAATACGGGCTTGATATTGTCATCACCCGCTTTGCAAATGTGTATGGATTGCGTTGTCATGGCGTCATCCATGATTTTCTCGATAAACTGGCCAAAAACCCCGACAAACTCGAAATCATCGGCACAGGCCAACAATCACGCGACTTTGTACACGTCTCAGATTTGGTAGAGGCTCTAATAACCGTTGGTGCCAGTGACAGATTTAACGGTGAAACCTTCAATTTAGGCATCGGCAAAACCACAAGCATCCTCGAACTCGCCGATCTCATCTTAAGTATCCTTGAACTTAAGGATCGAACTGTCATCACCACTACCAACCAATCTTGGCAGGGTGATGTGACTAAGATTTGGTTTGATATAGGCAAAGCCAAACAAGAACTCAATTGGATCCCCAAGGTTACCTTGGAGGATAGCATACGTGAAGTCATTGCAGACAGGAAAATCAGCCTATGACCAACTCGCCGCTTAAGGGCTTAATCGCACTTCTCCGGCTTCCCTACTGGCTCATGACAGGCGGTCTCTCGCTTCTAACAGCGTTTGCGCTCCTAAAAGATCCCCTAAACATGAGTCTGCAGACAGCCCTTTTAATTTTCTTCTCTATGGCCTTTATAACCTCCGCGGGATTTGCCATAAACGATTACTTTGACCGAGAAAGTGACGCAATCATAAAACCCAAACGTCCCCTCCCCGCCGGTGCGTTGACGCTAAAACAGGTGGTGGCAATTTCAAGCATCCTGTTTGCAATCGGTTTAAGTCTCACATACTGGCTACCGCCGCTTAGCTTCGCCATACTTGCAGTCGATTCTTTAGTTTTGATACTCTACTCATATTTGGTAAAGAAAAAATCAGGGTTCCTTGCAAACATTGTGGTGGGTATTCTAACGGGCACAGCGTTTCTGTACGGCCAAGCCGCCATCTCAGGCACCATAACACTGATCTCACTAAGCCTCTACCCTATCGCGTTTGGCACCATAGGCGGCAACGTTCTTCGCGACGTATTAAGCGTTGAGGGCGACACCAAAGTCGGCTACCCCACCCTGCCCCAAAAAATCGGCAACTATAACGCCGCCAAAGTCGGGGCTTTCTTTTTCCTTCTAACAGGTTTACTGGCACCTCTGCCTGCATTACCCCTGCTCCCAAATCACTTTACCATCTACTATCTGCCGCTTATCCTCACTTGGAGTGTATTGTTAATCTACTCCTCAGTACGTCTCTTTCTCTCTGGCTCCACCGTGCAAAACGTGCGCAAGTACGAACGCATTGTCACAATGTCCATGATGCTGTTGCCACTTGCGCTTATAGTTGAAGCCATAGCAGGATGGATAATATGAGCCAAACCAAAAGCATATGCCCTGAATGTCAAAAAAAAATCGACGCCCAACTCAGCAATCAAAACGGCAAAATACAAATCAAAAAACACTGCCCCGCCCATGGTAACTTCCAAGCTACCCACTGGCAAAGCCACCCCATATTTAACCACATGAAAAAATACGACCAATTCCAATATCTAGGCGACCTAAACGCCCCCAAAAACCCTGAGGGATGCCCCTACGTCTGTGAAACCTGCAAAAACCACGCCTCAGGAACAGTCATAGGCGTCATCGACGTAACCAAACGATGCAACTTTAGATGTGCTGTTTGTTTCTCAACTTTTCCAGGACAAGAAACAACCGACTATGAACCCACAAAAGAAGCCCTCATTGATATGCTCAAATTCGCCGCCAAAGCCAGTCCCAAACCCCCTGCCATACTGTTTAGCGGAGGCGAACCCCTCGAACGAGAAGACATGCCCGACATCATCGAGGCTGCCCACAAATTAAAATTCATGACGATCCTAGCAACCAACGGTACACATCTTGTCACCGATCAAGGCCTAGCTAAACGGCTAAAAGACAGCGGCCTAAACATAGTCTATCTCTCTTTTGACAGCTTCCACGAAGAATTCAACAAAAAAATCCGTGGTCTACCCCTTGTAGACCTAAAACTCAAAGCAATCGAGGTCTGCCGCAAATATGACATAGAAATCATTCTAGTCAACACGCTCATGAAGAGCCTAAACGACAAAGAAGTTGGTGACATGATCCGCTTTGCCGCTAAACACACCGACATCATTCGTGGCCTAATCTTCCAACCCATCGCATTTACCGGCAGAGCAACCGAAAACCCCTTCAGAGAAAACTTCCGCGAATGGAGCTTTGCTGAAGACGTAGAAAAACAAACCCATGGCGAAATTAAAACCACCGATCTATACCCCATGTCGGTTATGACCTCGCCCATCAAAATCATGCGCAAGTTTATGCAAAAACCCTGGCCCCTATTTAGTTGTAGCCCCCAATGCGGTATCGTCAACTGGATCTACGTATCTCCCAGTACAGGAAAAATGTACCCCATAAACCGCTTTGTCAACTTTGACCGCTTCTTTAATACCATACGTAAAACTGCCGAGAACGCCGAAACCAAAAACCGCTTACAACTCCTCACCTCATTGTTCATGGGTGCTATGATATCAATGAACATGTTGCTAGTCACCCAAGAAGTCGGAACTTTCACACTTATCAAAAGCATACTACAAATGCACATCTCTCCCTCCTACCAAGCGCTGGGCAAAATCCGTCGACGTATCTTCCTACTGGGTTGCATGGCCTTTATGGACAGCTACAACTTCGACGTCAACCGTGTCCGCCGATGTGTCGTTCACTACATCACACCCGACAAAAAAATCATACCCTTCTGCGCCTACAATAACGTCCATCGCGTCGCCATCGAAAACGAATATGCTGACAGACAAAAACCACCCACACCCCAACAAATACCAATCAACGAACCCAAAAAACTTGAACTCACTATTCCCCAACAGTAACCCACAAAGCGGTAGCATGCAGAGTATGAGTTAACTCAAATCTGCTTTTTCTGTTCTTCATAGGGCTGGCGTGACGCTAACCAGTTGTTTGGTTGTTAACTCGCTATTTGACATGTATGTTTAGGACGCAGTAGTTTTGAGTAAACACATAAACTCCTGAGCCTGAATCGCGCCACAGTTCGAAAACTACCGCATAGTTACCGGGTATGTCCTGCATAGCGGTCACTAGGTTCTGGTGGGTTTCTCCTGTTGCTAAACTGAACCTATAGGTGTTGATGGGATCAACTTCAAGACCGTTTGGCAAGCTAGCGGGTAGATTCTTTGCAATCTTAGTTTGTACCATATAGTTTTGGGCGGAGTTCATGTGATTTTCAACATTAACGTAAACACTTAGATTGTTATTTTGGCTGGCTAAAACAACTTCGGGGTAATCTATGGCTTGTTTTTGGCGGTCTAGGAGGCTAATGGTATTGTATTCCTCGGGGGCATGATCGCCCAAGATGTAGTAACCTGCCACCACAGCGGCAACAATAACCAGCGCCAAGAAAACTGCTATATAGTAGCCTTTCTCTTCATCCAAAGCGTTTCTGACTTCGAATAGTTTCCGCATCTAAAATCCCCTTAAAGATGGTGCTAAATATTTCAATTCCAGACTTAAACCTTCTCAGCTTGGGTTTTCCATACCTACGCGTTTTGTATGTTGTAGGAATTTCGACCATGCTAAAGCCTTCCTTAGCAAATTGAATCAGCATCTCAGTGGCAAAAGCCATGTCGCCTTCTTTGAGTTCCACTTGGTTAATGGCTTCCCGCGAGATAGCCCGGAACCCTGATTGAGTGTCACTTAAAAATTGACTGTAGAAGAAGTCATAAACAAAGGTTATGACTTTGTTACCTATGAAATTCATCAGGCCCATGGCTTTGTTGGGATCATACATACGGGTGGCTAAAACCATGTCGGCATCGGTCTCAATCATCTTGGCTATCATACGGTTGATGTGGCGGACTTCGTAGGTGCCATCCCCATCTACCATAATGATAATGTTGCCCTTCGCATTTTTCATACCGGTTAGCAATGCTAAGCCATAGCCGCGACGGGGTTCTACAATTAACCGACAATATCCGAGGCTTTTGACGATTTCTTTTGTGCCGTCAGTGGAGTTGCCGTCAACGATAATGATTTCTTTGGGATAAATCAAATTTTTCTGAATGGTTTCTACGGCTTCCAAAATGTTTCCGGCTTCGTTGAGGGTTGGGATAACAACCGAGACCAGTTCAACTTTAGTCGTCATTGGCTACCATCCGTATTAGAGGGCTATATTGTTTTGCATCCATGGTTAAATAAGTTCTTCGTATATTTCGAGTAATTGCTTGATGTTTGTCTCCCAACTAAAGCGTTCTTCAATGTTTGTTCGCAGTTCTGTTTTTTGGGAACCGAACTCTGATTTGGCAAATTCTAAAACTGCCTCTGCAAGTTGCTGTGGTTCATTGGGCGGGACTAATTTGCCGTATTTTACTATCGGAACTTCCCCGATACCACCCACATTGGTCGCTATAACTGGTAAGCCGCATGCCATAGCCTCCAACGCTACCAACGGCAACCCCTCTCCAGACTTGGAAGGCAACACAAACAGATCTGCCAGATTATAATAACCCGGTAAATCAGCATCGCTAACAAAACCTGCTAGCCTAAAGTTAGTTGCAATCTTGCGTTGCGTTGCTTGTTGCCCTACATTTTCTAGGTCGGGTCCTTTGCCTGCGACCAAAAAAACGATGCGAGGGTTCTTTTTAATGGCGATCTCGGCACAGTCAAGCAGTGTGTCCACACCGTTTTTATATACTAGCCGCCTAACCGTCAAAACAACCACCGCCTCCTTTGGTATGCCTAGTTTTTGGCGCATTTGCACTTTTTTGTCAGTTTGGGGGCGGAATCTGGCTAAATCCACTCCGTTGTAGATGACTTTGACTTTGTTGGGATCTGCGCCTAAACGGAGCACATAGTCTTTGGTGGCGTTACTTATGGCTATGATTTTGTCTGCGGTGTTTAGGTTCTGTTTTCCCACCGCGAGATCATTGAATAGTTCGACTTGGTCAAAGATGTTGTTGTAATCGATGAAGGTGTTGTGCTGGGTGAGCACAAAGGGTTTGCCATAGAACTTGGCAAGTTTACCCGCCAAAAGCGAGGTGAGATAGGGGTGGCCATGGGCATGAACAATCTGGGCATGTTTTACGGCTTTAGTAACTGTGGGCAGACTGGGGATAGCTGGAATCGGATAGGGAATACCTAATCGAAAACCAATGTTGAGTGATTCATAACAATCCACAGGTACGCTGTCTACTGAGTAGTGTTTAGGTGTTTGGATGCGGTTAGTTACCACAACCGGTGCATAATTTTTGTGTAAAAGCCGTTTGCTCTGCTCGTTTACCACTTTCTCAATACCGCCGACATGGGGTAGAAACGTGTGCGTTACGATACAGAGGCGTGTCCTAACCATCAAGAGCCAACGAGTAACCTCAGCTGGCGCGGTATTAAAATTTACGGGAAACCCTTAGACGGAGGGTTCTGTGTTTTTGAGTGCTTTGGTGTAGACATTTGAGGATGCTCCTGCGACCAAGGCACCGATGGCATCGTTAGTCAGGGGCGGTAGATCTTTTAGAATGCCGGGTTTAGCCTGATCAAAGCGCACGAACTCAAACATACCTCGAGAGCCGCCGATGTAGGTAGCTATGGCTATACCTATGAGTTCATCGGCCACAAGCCCCGGTCTGCCCATAAAATGCTCCACGGTTAAGCCGGGGATGCGGCCGTTTTGTGCTTCCTCTTGAGCATGAAACGCGGCAACGATAAGTGTTGCAATGTTAACGTCTTGGAGAATATCCAGAAATTCCTCTTTGAGCAATTCGGTAGCTTTTTGTGGAGTTTCTATGCCCGGATGAGGTACATACATTTCAAGTGCACTTTCGATTAGACTTTGGAGGCTAATGCCTCTGGCCTCGAGGTATGATAACAGGGGTGGCACTTGATTTTTCATGAATTTCAACTATTTTTAGTACTTGTAGGGGTTTAAGTGTTTTTTGCCCGTAATGTGTATTTATGTGTAAAAATGGTTTTATGGTTAACTAACCGTATTATGGTAAAGGCTAAATTGGAAGTAAATCGGAGGAAAATAAATGAAAGTTATTGTTTCGTGGAGCGGTGGCAAAGACAGCGCATATGCGTACTATCTTGCAAAGCAACAAGGCCACCAAGTCGTATCGTTCTTAACCATGATGTTGAGTGAGGAAAAATCCAACTTCCACATGATACCCGCAAACATCATAGATGTGCAGGCAAACCTCGCCGGAGTTTTGCTTGTAAAGAAAAGCACTTCCGCCCAAACCTACGAAACAGACTTCAAAACAGTTTTAACCGATCTCAAAAACAAAGGTGCTGAGGGTTTAGTTACCGGTGACATCTGCGAGCCTGCTGGACATGAGCAAGGTTGGATGGATCGTGTCTGTAGCGAAATCGGCCTAAACCCCATAAAACCGCTATGGATGAGCAACACCAGCCAAGTCTATCAAGACTACCTAAAATCGGGCCTAACAGCAGTGGTGGTGCGTACCAACCAAAGCCTCACAGATTGGCTGGGCCGCGTATTGGATGACCATTTCTACACCGATATCCAGAAACTCTCCGGAGTGGACCCCTGCGGTGAAGGCGGTGAATACCACACCCTAATCACTGACGGTCCCGACTTTAAAGAAAAAATCGAGTTAATAGAGACCGAGAAGAAACGCTTAGATAATGGCTCGGGGTTCTTAGAAATCAAGGAGTGGAAACTAACTCCAAAGTAGGCTAAACCTATGGATATCATAGTTGCAAATAATGAGTTGAAAGCCAAAGCTTTCCTTCAAGAGATCGAAGGTAAAAATCCCCTATTCATAGCTACGGTAGCAACCACTGAAACCGGCAAAATCCCTGGGTTGTCGGCTGCTGGTGCAAACCCTGACTTTACCGATTTTACTCCGCCAGCAGATGCTGAATTACTACTGTTGGGCAAGTGCAAATCCATACAAGGTGTCCCCATAACTCCTGATGGTATTCCGACACCTGCTTTGATAACTACTTCTGCGTTACATTTAGCCGACATACCGGTGCTGATCGTAGACGGGGGTGTCAAAGTTAAACCGCAAGTTCCCTACATAGACGTCAACAGTAGTCCGGGACGTGATATCCGTAGCGGTGATTCAGTCGATAACGTTGAGGAAGTCATCGAGCGGGCTAAAGTTGTCGGTGAACACTTAGCCAAAGCCTCCGATTACCTCGTTATCGGTGAGAGTATACCTGGAGGAACCACCACCGCTTTGGGGGTGCTGTCTGCTCTCAATGTTGATGCCCAGGGTAAAGTCAGCAGTACCCTACCCGATAATCCCCATGGCTTAAAGGCTGAAGTTGTTGCTACCGGTTTGGGGGCCGCCGCACAAAAGTTCGGTAACTTTAGAGGTGACCCCATAAAGGCTATCTCTGCGGTTGGGGACCCTATGATGGCTGCGGTTGCTGGGTTAGTAATCGGTGGCTCGCATCAGGCGCCGGTTTTGATGGCGGGCGGAACCCAAATGACTGCAGTTTTAGCAGTCATTAACGCCTTAGAACCCAACGCACTCTGCAACATCGCCATCGGTACCACCCGCTGGGTCACCCAAGATCTATCCAGTGATATCTGTGGTATCGTCAAACAATTTTGCGATGTTCCAATAATAGCGGCGGATCTGGATTTTGGTTCCTCCAAGTATCCGGGATTGCAAATCTATGAAACTGGTTTAGTCAAAGAAGGCGTAGGTGCAGGTGGCGCATCCATAGCCGCTATGGCCAAGAGCGGAGGGGCGGTTGATAAGCAAACTCTTCTTAAGGAAATAGAGCGTAATTATGCCTCACTGATGCAGATAAAGTAGTGAGTATCTTGGCCATACGACCGCTAAAGAACTTGTTATCTTTCTTAACCGTTTTTCCAGTTAAAATGGATGAAAACTTACTCACTGATTGCGCTAAAAACATGTGGGCCTTTCCTCTCATTGGTGCGTTGCTGGGTTTTTTAACGGGTGGAATTGGTTGGGTGGCGCTTCAATTCTTACCCGGACTTGTTGTTGGAGCTCTGACCTTGGCATTGTTGCTATGGTTAACAGGGCTTCACCATACTGATGGTCTGCTGGACTTTGGCGATGGCCTTATGGTGCATGGCAATGCAGAAAAAAAAATTGCCGTCATGCACGACCAGTTCACAGGCGCAGGAGCCATCGGACTAACCTTGATGACCTACATAGTCACAGCATTTGCCTTTGCAGAATTTGGTCCAAGCATCTCCATCGCCGGCTTCTGGGTACCTCTGATTATTCCCGGTTTAATCATCGTTGAATTGTGTGCTAAACTCTCTATGGTTGTAGTTGCCTGGCGTGGTAAATCAGTACATCCAGGTATGAACTCACCATTTATAGAAGCCATGCACGGGACCGGTGGTATCTATCGTTTGATTGTTGCCCTGGTAGTCTCGTCTGCCTTTGCCCTGCCCCTGCTGGGTTGGAGCGGCCTTTTTGTGGTTGCCGCCGCTATAATTACAGGGTTAGTTATGACTGCGATTGCGCATCGAAACATTAACGGTGTTACAGGCGACGTGTTTGGTGCTACAAATGAATTAACCCGGATGGTATGTGCGGTTGTATTATTGGCGGTGCTAACATGGGTATAACGGCATTGATCATGGCAGGTGGACGCGGCACACGTATGAAGTTACCCATGGAAAAACCCCTAATAGAAGTCTGTGGTCGACCCGTCATCGAATATGTGCTCACCACACTTAAAGACGCAAAAAAAATCAACCGCATCATAGTAGCCACCACCTTAGCCACACCCAAAACAACAGCGCTTATGCAACAGCGCAACATAGAGGTTATCCAAACACCCGGCAAAGATTATGTATCTGATATGGGCTACACTGTACAGGCCCTAAAACTGGGGGTATTTTTAGCGGTTGCCGCAGATTTGCCGCTGGTAACACCCAACATGATTGACACCATTGTGGAGTGTTATGAGCGCTGTGATAAGCCTGCGCTAACAGTTGCCGTTCCAATGGCGGCCAAAGTTCAACTGGGTATGTGTGTTGATTACTCATTTGTGGAACAGGGTCAGGAATTAGTGCCAGTTGGGATAAACGTAATTGACGGTAGCAAACGCTATGGTGATGAATGGCTAGATCAAGACATCTGCATCCTGAACCACCAAGAACTCACAGTAAACATCAACACAGTCCAAGAACTACAGATAGCTGAAAGACTCCTCAGCGAACAAGCAAAGGGACATCCTGAATAGCTATATTTGCTGAAGAGAAAATCAAGACATGTAAGACCGCAATTAAAGCTTAACGTTTATATTTTGGTTTACTTTTTGCATATTTCCGAAATAGGATATTCTATTAAGTAGGGATAACAGTATGGCGTATTTAACAACAACAGGTTCAGGACAACCCGTCCTTATCCTCAAAGAAGGAACTACCCGAAGCAGAGGCAAAGAAGCCCAACGAAACAACATCATGGCCGCGCGAGTCATTGGTGAAGTGCTCAAAACCACTCTGGGACCCCGGGGCATGGATAAAATGCTCATCGACAGTCTCGGAGACATCACAATCACAAATGACGGTGCAGCCATCCTAAAAGAAATCGACGTGGAACACCCCGCAGCAAAAATGATGGTTGAAATCGCCAAAACCCAAGATGACATGGTCGGCGACGGAACCACAAGCGCAGTGGTGCTCTCAAGCGAACTGCTCAAAAAAGCCGAGGAGCTCCTCGAACAAAACATACACCCAACCATCCTTGTAAGCGGTTTCAGAAAAGCAGGCCAAAAAGCCATCGAAATCATCAACAAAACTGCCCAACCCCTCGACACAAACGACAAAAAAACCCTTCTCAAAGTTGCACTAACATCCATGAGTAGCAAATCCCTTGGCTCAGCCCGAGACCACCTCGCCGAAATAACCATCGAAGCAGTTAAACAAATCACTGAACAACGTGGCGATAAAACAATCGCAGACATAGACAACATCCAACTTATCAAAAAAACCGGCAAAAGTCTCCTTGAAACTCAACTTATCAAAGGCATCATCATAGACAAAGAAGTCGTCAACCCCGGCATGCCAAAACTCAAAGAAAACGCCAAAGTTGTACTGCTTGACTCCGCATTAGAAATCGAGAAAACCGAAATCTCAGCCGAAATCAGAATCAAAGACCCCTCTCAAATGAAAGCCTTCCTTGACCAAGAAACTACCATGATGCAAGACATGGTCACCAAAATCAAAGCCTCAGGCGCAAACATAGTCTTCTGCCAAAAAGGTATCGACGACATGGTCCAGCACTTCCTTGCAAAGGAAGGTATCATCGCTGCACGCAGAGTAAAAGAATCTGACATGGAAAAACTCGCACGCGCAACCGGTGGGCGAATCGTCAGCGACCTAGATGACCTCAAAAAAGACGACCTTGGATTTGCAGGTCTAGTGGAAGAACGCAAAATCGGCGACGACAAATTAATTTTTGTCGAAAAATGCAAAGACCCTCACGCAGTCGCCATTCTCATACGGGCAGGCCTCGAACGTCTAGTTGACGAAGCTGAACGCGCTATGACTGACTCACTCTCAGTCGTATCTGACGTAATCGAGAACAACCAAATCGTCCCAGGCGGCGGCGCAATCGAAATAGAAATCGCCAAAGAACTCCGCAAATATGCAACCAAAGTCGGCGGCCGCGAACAACTCGCTGTTGAAGCTTTTGCAGACGCAGTCGAAGTCATCCCGCGCACCCTAGCTGAAAATGCAGGTCTGGAACCCATCGACATAATTGTCGAACTCCGTAGCGTACACGACAAAGACGACGGCAAATTCAAAGGCCTAAACGTTTTCACCGGAAAACTCCAAGACAGCATCACAAACGGCGTCATAGAGCCCATCATAGTCAAAGAACAAGCTATCAAGTCAGCCTCAGAATCAGCAGCCCTCATACTACGCATCGATGACGTCATTACAGCCAAAGCACCCAAAGCACCCGCAGGCCCACCAGGCGGCATGGAAGACTAACCGCTTCTATCTTTTTCTTTCCCATTTAGCTTATTTTTCCGTTTCATTTTCTATCACTCAGAGCTTCTATCAGTTAACTTATTGGCCGATGTTTACCAAGGAGAAGGTAAATTAATAGAGGAGAATGTGTATGTAGGCTAACTCAGGCTCTGGTAGTATAGTCCGGCCAAGTATAGCGGCCTCTCGAGTCGCGGACCCGGGTCCAAATCCCGGCCAGAGCACCATTCTCTTATCATTATATATTTTGACGTATATTTTTTATAAAAATACAGAATCACCTACAGCTACGGTCATATCCATAAAGAATCTCCCCTAAATCAATCGTTATGGCTGTTAGCTATGGTGGAGGTAGAGTAGTCCAAAGTATACGAGCGCGGCTATCATGGCGGGTTTTGTTGCTACGCTTAGTAGCATCTTGCCTTGGAAATCGATTTCTGTAACGCCACTTAGGGCTTTGTCGACGCCAAGTTTGCTACATACCCTCAGCATTTCATCTAATTTTTCATCGGAGAGTGAATCTAAAAAGTGTCTGAGTTGTAGCATTGTTTTGAAGTCAAAACTAAACAGCTCGGTACATCGCTTCTGGTAGGTAATCAACGTTTCCACTGAAACATCCCCCATAGTTAAGGCTTGACTTGCTGTATTTGCGGCTTCTTTGGCTGCGGTTAAACTAAAGATGACTCCGCCTCCTGTTGTGGGTTTCACTTGGGATGCGCAATCTCCGACTGCTAAAAAGCCGTTGCTACAGGCCTGTGGAATTGGACCCCCCAGACTAATTGCGTGATAGTTGGCGCTTAGAATTTTGGCTTTTGAGAGTTGTTTTGAGGCTACAGGATGTTTGATCATAAGTCGTCTAAGGTAGTTACGGGGGTCGCCTTGGTTTGTGGCTAACCCTACTTTGGCGGTGCCATCGGGTTTTGGGATAATCCAACCATAGAACCCTGGAGCATAATTCCTGCCAAAATACACCTCTACTGCATGCTCCTCAACATTTTCTACGTTGTTCATTTCGGTTTCTATGGCATAGACAAGTCCGCTGGTTTTTAGAGGTGTTAAACCCGTTTGTCGCAGAAGTCGTGATGAAACCCCCTCTGTATCCACAACAATGGGTGTGTTCAAGTGTATGTTGGTGTCGTTTGTTTTTACTTTGAGACCGGTTACGGTGCCCCGTTGTATAAGTAGTGATTGTACTCGAGAATTCAGTATAAATTCTGCGCCTGCGTTTTGGGCTTGTTTTGCGAGATACTGGTCAAAGTATGTTCGGTTCAAGACTGCGGTGACCGGGCAGTTTAGGTGCAGAGTGAATTTGGTGCCCTGTGGTGAATAAAAGTTGGCCGCACAAAACGTATTTTCAACTATGCCCTCCAAGGGATAGAGTCCTAAGGTTTTGAGGCTCCGAATACTGATATGGCCGGCACAGTGAGACGGCAACCCGATTTGATTGTGCTCCTCATAAACCACGGTTTTTATGCCGCGTTTTGCCAGTTGGAGTGCTGTATAGGAGCCGGCAGGTCCCGCGCCAATAACCACTGCCTGAGGGTCGTTTTGTGTATTCATCGATATTTACTTTGGCGGCTTCTTATATAACGTTGAATCCCAACATAGTCAAAAATATGAAGGAGGCGCGTAATTTACGGTTTTTAGTCAACTGTTTGAGCCTTATTATTTTTGCTCTGCTTCTGAAGATGATTGCCCTGTATAGACCTTCTAAGTGTTATCTTCGAAGCAACTTTTGTGTCATAGACTTTTTCCTATTGTTTGGTTGTTGTTTACGGTTTTTTCCATAATGGTGCATTGTGGCTGGATCATTTTGGGTCGATGTTGTTTTGACAATGGTTGGTTTGTTTTGATGATGCTTGTTTTCAAAAAGATTAATTAGGTTGTATTGAGTCTTTATAGTTGTGGTAGTCTGGGCAGTGCGGTCATCATTCACCATATCACCTGACGTTTCATCCTGTATTCGCCTGTCCATACAACCAAACACTTAACATTAACGACTTTAAAAATTCATGACAACACACCGACTACCTTGTTGCCTGTATTTTAAGTTCAAGCCGTTATTCTATGCTTGCTCTGTATTCTGTGGGATCCATAGTGCCTGCTTCAATGAAAGCCTTTCTGCGGTTAACACAGGACTCACATCTGCCACAATGCATGTCTCCATCAAGATAGCATGACCATGTAAGCCCAAAAGGCACGCCTAACTTGTATCCTTCTTTTATGACTTCAGATTTGGATTTACCGCTGAAAGGTGCATCTATGAAAATTTTTCGTTCAGTTCCCAGCTGAGCGGCTTTCTCAAAAGCTTCATAGAATCCGCGCCTGCAGTCCGCATAGCAGGTTTCATCCGAGCCCTGTGCACCATAGAAGATTTGATCTGTATCCACCGTTATGGCGTATGCGACAGCGGCAGAGAGAAAGATGGCGTTACGGAAGGGCACGATGATGGCGCCGCTGAACTCTGAGGTAAGGGGAATATCGCGGCTCACCAAAGATGTGGTGCCCCCATAGATGTCTTTTAGGGCAGAGAGGTCGATGATCTTAGTGGTGGTGTTGAGGGCTTGAGCAATTTTTTGTGCGGCTAGTGTTTCTCTGAGAGCGATTTGACCGTAATTAAAGGTTAGCGGATAGACTTGGTAGCCCTGTGCTTTAGTCCAATACGCAACAACCGCAGAATCCAGACCACCACTTAACACAACAACACATTTTTTCCTGTCTCTCATATTTTATCCTCTATCAAACCATTTTTCAAACAAGCCGATTTTTTTAAGGGCCTTAAACACTGGCCATCCGATGAGTGTGCTTGCAATGTTTCCCAAAGTAACATATGTCACGGAGGCTATCAAGGGGAGTCCTTCTACATAGTTGAGCATCCATCCAACCGTTACTCCTAAAACCACCGAGTAAGCGATGCAGGTTCCAATTATTGTGAAATCAGTTTCAGTATGTTTATAGATATAATAAACTGCAAAAGTCATAATAAACGATGGTATCGTGTTGAGTAAATCGATGGGGCCAAGTGTCGAATACAAATTGGCGACAAATACGCCCATGGTGTGTCCCAAAACACCTGCTATGCCCAAAAGCGGTACTGTTGCAAGCATTGCGTTAGAAACGCGGATCTGGAGAAATCCATAAGAGATAGGCTCAAAATATATTGTTATCGTGGCATAGAGGGCGCCATATATTGCTATTACTGCTAAATCTTTGCTTTGTATCTTCAATTATATTTGCCTCCCTATCCGGGTTTTGTTTTTATTGGCGGAACGGATGGGAGACTCCACTCACCCGCCAATTGGCTGACTCAAAGATTAGGCGTCTTAAAAACATTTAGGCTTCTGTATTTTGGATCTACCCAAACAGATTTTGCTTCTACACTGTTATGGTTGATGCCTTGCCGAATTTGGTCTATCGCATAAAAGTTTAGCCTCCTCTCTTTGGCGAAATATTAATTAGGTGCACAGAAAGATTACATGGTGCATCTTCCTTTAGTGGATGGCATTCCGCAAAACGGAGTTTTAGGGAGTACAAAACATGTCACAAAATAATTCAGCTAATCAATTAGTCCTTAAGGGAACAACTACTATAGGCGTAGTCTGTAAAGATGGGGTAATCTTGGCCTCAGACACTCGTGTAACAATGGGTTACTATATTGCTCATACGGCAGGCAAAAAAGTCTACAAAATCGACGATCACATCGGCATGACCATCGCTGGCACCGTTGCTGATGCCCAGCGTGTTGTAGACCTCCTAATTGCTAACGCGCACCTATACAAAATCAACATGAATCGTCCCATCCCTGTAGCTTCTGCTGCGCGTTTAGTGGCTAATCTACTCTTCTCCGCACGCTACATTCCTCTGTCAACCCAGGTTCTCGTAGGTGGTATCGATGACACTGGCCCACATGTCTTCAATTTGGATCCTTATGGTAGCTTACATGAGGAAAAAATGATATCCACCGGTAGCGGCTCCCCAGTTGCACTGGGTGTATTAGAAGACAAGTTCAAAGAAGACCACACCATAGCTGAAACTCTGCCGATTATCGCCCGAGCTGTTAACGCTGCCATGAAACGTGATGTAGCCTCAGGCAACAACTATAACATCATAGTTATCAACGAACACGGTTATACCGAATTAACCGTTGAAGAGAAAGCTAAACTGCTTCATGCAGGAAGTTAATACTGTGGCACGAACCCAAGACAAAGACAAAGACAAGATAGAGATAAGCCAATATATTCTTCACAAAGTTCCCCGCGAAGCAGAAGTCACCCGTATTGAATACGAAGGTCCCATGCTTGCGGTCTACACTAAACGTCCCGAAATTCTAGTCGATCAAAGTAGTGTCGTAGCAGAAATTGTCGGTGTCATTCGAAAAAGAATAGTCATACGACCTGATCCATCTGTTCGCATACCCGAGGTGGAAGCAGAAAAAATCACCCGTGAACTCATCGCGCCCGAGGCAGAGATAACCGACATAAATTTTGATCCCAGTCTCGGCGAAATTATCATCGAAACCAAAAAACCCGGTTTAGTCATCGGCCGAAACGGGGCCGTACTCCAAGAAATCATAAAGAAAACCAAATGGCGTCCCCACGTCTTGCGTAGCCCTCCCATTAAATCCAAAATCGTTACTCATATGCGTCACTACCTTCACTCCGAGAGTAAAGAACGTGAACGCATTCTGCGCACTGTGGGCGAGCGTATCTTCCGGCCTAAAACCTACGATGTAGGCGACATACGCCTTACTGTGTTGGGTGGTGCACAAGAAGTCGGCCGATCATGCTTTCTGCTCAAAACACGCGAAAGTAGCGTATTGTTAGACTGTGGAATTCACCCTGGTAGCAACCGTCCCTTTGAATCCTTCCCACGGTTTGATTCCCCCGAATTCCAAATCGACTCCCTTGATGCTGTTGTCATCAGCCATGCACACCTCGACCACTGTGGGCTTGTGCCCTTTCTCTACAAGTATGGCTATGACGGGCCCGTCTACTGTTCTGCCCCAACATCAAATTTGATGACTATGCTCCAACTCGACTACCTCGATGTTGCCAACAAACAAGGTGTTTCCCCGCTCTATGACCAAAAAGACGTCCGCGAATGTGTTCTACATACAATTCCTCTGCGGTTTGGAGTCGTCACCGACATTGCACCCGACATACGCCTAACCCTTCACAACAGCGGGCACATCCTAGGTGGTGCCATGGTACACCTCCACATAGGTGAAGGTTTGCACAATATCGTCTACACCGGCGACTACAAATTCGGTCGTACCATGCTCCTCGAAGCGGCTGCAACAGAGTTTCCACGTATTGAAACCGTTATCACCGAGTCTACCTACAGCGGACCTGACGATGTCGTACCCTCGCGGGTTGAAGCCGAAGAAGCCATAACTAAAGTTATCAATCAAACTCTTGAGCGCAAGGGTAAAGTTCTCATACCTGTTCCCGCAGTTGGACGGGCACAAGAAATTATGCTAGTTATCGACGGTTACATGAAACGCGGTATGATGAAAGAAGCCCCTGTATTCATCGAGGGTATGATAAGTGAAGCTACAGCTATCCATACTGCGTACCCAGAGTATTTAGGCCGAGAAGTTCGTCATAGTATCCTACACGAAGAAGTTAACCCCTTCCAATCTGACTACTTTACTATTGTTGACCATCCACGTCAGCGTTCAAGCATCATGGAAGGTGAGCCCTGTATTGTCTTGGCAACAAGTGGTATGCTCGAAGGTGGTCCAGTTATTGAGTATTTTAAAAATTGGGCTTCAGACGAACGTAACTCTATTGTGTTTGTCAGCTACCAGATTGAAGGAACCATGGGTCGGCGTGTGCAAAAAGGCATAGGTGAGGTTACTATGATGGACAACGAAGGCAAAATGGTGGCCTTAAGCGTCAAGATGGGTGTAAGTACAATAGAGGGTTTCTCAGGTCACAGCGACCGGCGTCAACTTGTCAACTATCTTACGCATCTTTCACCTAAACCTGAACGCATCTTTGTGGTTCATGGTGAAAAACAAAAGACCATAAACTTTGCGGGCTTTCTAGACAACAAAGCAGGTATAAACACAGTTGTTCCAGCGCCGCTGGAAACCTTTAGGCTACTGTAGGTAAAGGCTCACTGTTGCTTGCAACTGGTGCAGGAGTTTTCTCCCGCCAGATTCTAATATTTTTAGGACAAATAACCACACGTTCCTCACCTAACCGTGCAATGTCTCCGTCGTTAGATTCTGCAAACTCGAACAGATCATTAACGGCCTTTTTTACATCCTCTATGCTCTTGCCAGCAAGGGGTGTAACCCGTAAAATAATTATATTGCCCTCATTGACTTCGACTTTGACTTTTTCCACGTCTGTGAGATCTTTTAGCGGCATAGCTTTTAGGTAAGTTTTGTTTGAAGACTCCACTGGGGCTGGAACTTTAGCTTTATCATCAGGAGATTCAACGGTTAAGGCCTCAGTAGCAGGAGATTGCTGTGGATCTTCTTGGGTATGAAGGGTTGGTTCTGTTTCTGGGGGTTGCTGTTGATTGCTTTCCTGATTTTCTGGGTCGTCTTCTTGAGTGGACTGGGTCTTTTCTGTCTCCTGAGTTCCAGCAGACTCCTCGTCTTCTGTGCCGTTGGAAACTTGGGCCGGTAGGGCCGATTCAGATTCTTGAAGGACTAACTCGTGCGTATTTGATTGGTTAACTAGTGGATTTTCTTTAGGATCAGGGGTTTGGTTGTTTAGCGTTTCTGGTGTTTTTTGGGGCTGAGCGAGGGTTGCCTGTTTTGGTTCACCTTGGGGAAATGTAAAAAGCGGTTTGACTTCGGACTTTTTTTTGCGGAATAGATTGAACGGCATACTTTCTCCTCTCAAACTCATTTATTGCTGATTCTACAGTTAAGCGTTTCTTTCTTCAAGCTCACTACTGCTTATACGTGTTAGATTGTTGTAACACCAATATTTGATTTGCGTATGTAGCATTGTCTTTGCGCTTTATATGCGATGTAGTATTTGACATACCCAGTGGTTAAGGTATTCTGATCCGACTTTTTTATGGTATTTTCGGTCTTTAAGCGATGGGTGGCGGTTCATTGTTATTTACTCTATTTGTCTTTTCTAACTCTGTTTTAACACCGTGCTTTTAAATTTGGTTTACCGCTATCCATAATAGGCAGAAAGCAACATCAGTTGGTTGAGGCTTTAATACATCTAATGTCAATGCGTGATCCCGTATGTGGTGCAGTTCTCGACGAGAATACTGCTAAATTCAAGATATCTTATGAGGGTGACACCTACCATTTCTGCAGTTTAGTCTGTAAGAAACGTTTTAAGCGTCAACCAACAAAATTTGTCAAATAGCCCTTTTTTACTTTAAACTAGGCCTTTCAAGCTTGTAATAGTGTTTGTTCTGATTTTTTGATGTGCGCTTGGATGGCACGATAATTTATGGGGTTGTGTGGTTAATTTTTAGTTATTAGTGTTCTGGAGGAGTAAAAAGTTAATGTTGGTTAAAAAAGAGGGGGTTTGTGTTGTTTGGTTTTATTTGAAGATTTTCCAGACGAGGGCCGCTAAGATGCCGCCGATGATGGGCGCTGCCCAGAACAGCCATAGTTGACTGAGTGCGGTGGTGCTGTCAAAGATGCCTATTATGAGGGCTGGGCCTAAGCTTCTTGCTGGGTTTACTGATGTCCCGGTGAGGGGTATGCCAATTAGGTGAACTAGTGTTAGTGTTAGGCCAATAGCGATGCCTGCAAAGCCTTTGGGTGATTGTTTCTGTGTTGCGCCGTGTATGGCTAGGATAAAGACGAATGTTAGTGCGATTTCTGCTATGAGGGCTGGGATTAAACCGAAGCCGGTTCCTGTGGTGGAGTAGCTATTTTGTCCTAGGCCATTATATGCGATGCTGTAGCTTGGGATGCCGGTTGCGATAATGTAGAGTATTCCTGCTCCGATGGTTGCGCCGATGCATTGAACTGCGATGTAGCTTACGGTGTCGCGTACGTTGATTTTGCCTGCGACAAACATTGAGATGGTGATGGCGGGGTTAATGTGGCATCCGCTGATGTTGCCGAAGGCGTATACCATTGCTATGACGGAGAGACCAAATGCAAATGCTACGCCTAGGTTGCCGATGGTGCTACCTGCGATGACTGCACTGCCGCAGCCCATGAGTACTAGCACCATTGTGCCGATGAGTTCTGCGGTGTATTTTGTGATTGCTTTGGGGGTGGATTCTTGGATGGTTTTTTCTTCTTTGGTCATTTTGTCTTTCGCCTATTCATTTTGAATACTGTTAAGCTATGTGTCTTAATAAACGATTGGCATGTATTAATATTTATCATATTTTCACCATGTTTAGAATAAAATCAAATATCTTTTGTTAATATGGGTAGTGTTCCAATTAAGGACAACTATGTGGACAATTTGTTCCCTGCAACAAGCATTCCTTGTCACATCCCGAAACACGATATATGTGATTTTAAAATACAAATATTTTAACATAAAAATAAATAAAAAATGAAATAATATTGGTTGCTATAGCAACTACTCCTGCATAATTTTAAGATTTGTGTATTTAGTCTATGTTGAAGTTTTATTATTGATACAATATATCTAATATAACATCAATATGACTGAAGTATAAGATGAATTGACGCAAACTCCATTCACATTACTTATAAATCTGCATAATCATGCTAAATTAGTGACACACGATCTATACCTTAAACGGTGACATAATCACAGTTTTTCTCCGATAGAAATATCCATCAGCACCAAACCTGAGACCAGTTTAGGATAAAAATCGGTACTTTTTTCAGGCAAAAGCTCATGTTGCACTGCAATCTCAGCAACAGTCTTTGCAGGAATAGGATTAACCAAAAACGCAATTGAAGCTTCACCCCTATCCACTCTCACAAGAGCCTCTCTAGTCCAGCGTTCATAGAGTATAGTATCATCAAGGTTTAACTGGCCAGTCTTCAATACCTGTTTAAAAACTATATCTCGAAGAATAACAACATCAAAAACTTTAGTCTCTTTGGATACATAAGCCTCAATGAATTCATAGACTGAACTATCATGTTTAAGTGTCAATCCACAAGCTTTGGTACCATCATAAACACAGAAAGCATGTTCACCCTGACGGCTACACAAAAAAGCTTCAATAGCTTCAGCCGTAGGCTGAATTTCTTGGATCCCAAAGAAACAACCAAATCCATCAAGCACCTCCGGAGTCAGCTTATAGTTTTTGAGTAGCCGATGCGTGGGTAAAACAACCAAGCCTTCCTCCTGCACAGGTACCATATAGCACATATAAAAATTAAACGCCTCCTCATCTGTCCAATCACCCTTGGCACGCATTTCATCCCGGTATGATATGGCACTTTCATAACGATGGTGACCATCGTTTATAACCATCTTCTTTGCTTCAAAGATATCCTGGATATACTGAATTTTTTCTGGATCCGAGACCTTCCAAATTGTGTGTTTTACTCCCAAGGCGTCGGTGACCTGTGTCATCGGCTCAGTTTTTGTTGCATCATCCATAAAGTGGATTGTTTGGGCTTGGGGGTCTTGATACATAAGAAAAACAGGTTCTAGATCTTTCTGCACATTGCGTAACATGTTTAATCTGTCAGCTTTGGGCGCTTTGTAGGTGGCTTCATGGGGATAAACCATGCTTTCACCATAAGCGTAGAGCCTTAAAGCCGCAATAATACCTGTACGGCTGTACTGTTTGCCACATAGACAGAATTCTTGCCGGCTGACAAAAACCGCTGGTTGCTCCTCTTTAGTTAGCACGCCGTCTTTTAGCCATTGATTAACCCGCTGGTGAGCAACCTCATACTTGTTTTCTTCCAAGGGCAAGATGAGACGACAGAAATTATAAGGTGACAGTGTATAGTAGGCTTTCTGCTGGGCAGAATCAATTTTGTCATAGGGCTGGGTTATAAGGTCTGCAGGATTACCTGCTTTTGATGTATACGATAGGGCTCTAAACGGCCGAATATCAACCAAGGGCGAGATCACTTTCGAGGTTTAGTTTTTCTAGCACATCTATAACGTTATGGGCTATTTGTATGCTTGCCCGATGTTGTGCTTCAAACGTTTGAGCCCCCATGTGCGGTGTAACTATAACATTTGGCAACTCGAGAAGTCTTCTATCCCTAGGTGGCTCCTCCTCAAACACATCAAGGGCAGCACCTGCGACTTTGCCGCTTTTGAGCGCTTGATAGAGTGCTTCTTGGTCTATTACTCCGCCGCGAGAACAATCGATGATGCGCACACCATCTTTCATAAGATTGAACTCTATATCTGAGATAAGATGACGCGTTTTTGGGGTTAGCGGAACATGAAGCGTTATAAAGTCTGCATGTGGCAACATATCCCCCAAGGGAACAAAGCGGTCATGTACACATTCCTCAACAACAATAACCCTCATACCCAATGCCAAGGCAAGCCGTTCGACATCTTTGCCAATAAAACCACAGCCAATTATACCCAATGTTTTGCCATTCAGTTCTGTCCCCATCAGTTTATCCTTTTCCCATTTGCCTTCGCGCATTGAGATGGTACTTTGCACAATATTTCGGGCCAGCGCTATGAGATGGCCAAGAGTAAGCTCCGCAACGCTGATGTATGAAACATGCGGGGTATTAACTAACGCAATACCTAACTGTTTTGCACGCTCGAAATCTATGTTGTCTAAGCCTTCGCCTGCTCTACCTATGACTCTGAGTTTTTTGGCGTTCTCTAACAGTTCCCCTCGAACTTTGGTTGCGCTACGCACAATTAGGACATCGTATTCGCCGATGACTTTGGGCAAATCCGTTTTGGGTATGTTCCAGCCTGTGATGACTTTGTAGCCTTTTTCTTGGAGAATTCCTATACCTTCATCGGCGATTTTGTCGCTGACAAGGATTTTTATAACCACTATAATCCCCAAATTTCATCGATTAACGTTAAGACTTCTTTTATGCCCTGAAGGTTCCATTCGCCCATATGACCGATACGGAAGGTTTTATCCGCCAGTTTGCCATACCCTGTGCTGATAAGATAACCTTTCTCGCCGAGTTTTTGGTTTAGGGCTTTGACGTCTCTGCCGTTGTTGTTTATGCAACTTACAGTTATGGATTCATAGCCCAATTCGGGAAACATGCTGAAATGCTTCTTTGCCCATGTCTGGGTATAGTTTGCCATGTCTTGATGGCGCTCATAGACCTTATCATAGGTTTCTTCAAGGAGCAAATCCATACGTTTGTTGAGTGCATAGAGCAACGATATGTTGGGTGTGAAGGGGGTCTGATGCTTCTTTTCAAATTCAAACATATCCACTAAATCAGTGTAGGCCCCCCTGTTTGGCACGTTTTTGGCACGTTCAACTGCACGATCGCTAACTAAACCAACCGCCAAACCCGGAGGCAAGGCAAAGCATTTTTGTGTAGACCCAAACACGATATCGCAGTTAAGATCCTGTGGAGAGGTTTTATCCCCAGCCATAGATGAAACTGCATCCACCACAAAGATAATCTCTGGAAATTCTTTTTTGACCAGTTTACCAATTTCAGCGATAGGATTACGAACGCCGGTGCTGGTTTCATTATGACATACTGTGAGCGTATCATATTTATCTGCGGCAAGTTTTTCGATAACAGCTTGAGGTTTGATGACCTGCCCCATCTCCACTTTGAGAATGTCGGTTTGTTTGCCGCAGGCCATTAGTGTTTGCGCGCAACGTTCTGAAAAGGCGCCGTTTACACATGCAAGAGCTTTCTCTTTGACAATACTTCTACCCACTATATCAAACCAAAGCGATCCTGACCCAGTGGTGACCGTTGGTTTATACTCGGCGGGTAACTCGAAGAATTTGGAAAGTTTGTCAGTTATTCCACCATATAGATCTGAGAACGCTTTTTCTCTATGCCCAATTAAGTATTGAGCTTGTTCTTGAAGTATTTCTTTACTTACTTCTGTGGGACCCGGAATCAAGAGTTTCTTATGCATACCTTACCCTTCAGCCAAAAAATCTGACGTTGAAGATTATAAGGCTTATGCGCAAAACTCCGATGCAAGTGACAATAACCACTTGAACTATTTGTTACTTGAAACTATCTCTGCTTATAGTGAGCTTAGTCCTCTTCGGCGTCTTCTTTAGCCAGCTCATCTGCGATTCCATCAGTGTGGTTGATGGAATTTCTAAGAGTTTGTTTTTTACTGGGTGCCTCCTCTTGGCGTCCACGCATAAAGCCCTCCTCGGCCGCAGTTATTTCATCATCATAAAGCATTTCGTCACGTTCATCTGTATTGTAGATATCCTCGGTTTCATAGATCCGTTCCTCTTTTTCGGGCGGAGGTCCATCATAGAAGTATGGCGGAGCTTTTTTCCCTAATTTTCTGCTCATATAAATCACCTTGATCAGTTATGTATTCTCTTTGAGGGTGGTTTGCATTTTTATTGATATGTGGTTGAACGCTGATAACCACAATAATTCAAAAACTTCTCAAGTAACTTCGTTAGGTGCCTAAGAAGCTTGCCAGTCTGGTTAATCCAATGATTTCTTCAAAACTTAGGCCTAGCGCATCTAGAACTTGGTCGAATGTAGATTGTAGGTAGGCAATGTATTTTTCAATATCCACTTCGTTGCGGCTGGCTAGCTCGACAGGTTTGACGCCTGAATTATCTTCGTTTCCCTGACGAGACGATGATGCTGACTTGATGACTTTAACAAAGCTGATAAGATCCCCTGCTCGTAGATCTTTGCCGCTTTTTTGCAGAATTCGCGCGGCCTTCACATGCTGAGGGGTTGTTTTAGTGTAGTGCGACAGGTCGTCGCCTAAGACTACATGGAAGGCAAGTTCGCTGTTGTCTTTCCACTCCCTGCGTTTGAGGATTTGATAGCGGTCCCGGACGATGGTGGCGATGTCTTTTCGGGCCTTTTCGAAGTCCTCGGGGTTTTTGACCTGTGATAGTCGCTCTTTCATTTGATTGAAAGCATCTTTTATGAAGAGCGGGATGTGTTTTTTCTTGCCTGTTAGACCTTTGACGTCGACCATGCCATTTTCGAGCACGCCAAGATAGTTTTTTTTACGTGAACTAAAGACGGCATAGCGATAAGTTTTGTCTACATCAATACCCATACCCAATTCCTGTTCGGTGTAGCGCATGACTTCGTCGATTTGTTCTTTTGAGGGGTTTTTGAGAAATAAGCTGTCAGTGTCGCCGTAGAGTACCTGGATTCCTACGGTATGGCAGTGGTTGAGTATTTGGGTGATGCTGTAGCGTCCGATGGCTGCGGTTGCTTCGGCGACTGGGGGGCAGTAGAGATCAAAGCTGTCGGCTCCAAACACGCCGTAGCTGGCATTTAAGATGACTTTAAGTGCTCCCTGGGTGATGCCATACCAGCTACGTAATTCTGTGGGTAGGGTTTTGTCTTTGGCTCGGCTTTTGTACCAGTGTACCCGTAAATCACGCAAAGAGCCAATTAGGAGGCTTTCAAGTGCCCGTTTTTCGGTGCATACCCAGTGTTGGGTGTCAGGTATAGCGCGTGTACGGCAGTTGGGGTGGTTGCAACAGATGGATTGGTAGCCTAGATTCCAGACTTTGATGATGGAGGGGTACAGGCTGGGAAAGTCCATCACGGCTACGTTGAAGTGGACGCCGGGGGTGGGTTCGACGACTATGGCCCCTTTGTATTTTTTGCCCTTAATGACGGCTGTAGTGCTAGTTTTGCCTTTTTTAGTCAGTATATCTTCCGCGTTGGGGATGAGCATACCACGGTTGCGGTGTTCGCGTTGCAAAAAGTTACGTATCCAGCGGCTTACGCCTTGGCGGCTGACATCTTCGATGGGCATGCTAGCGATCCGGGCTAACACCAAAATTAGTTTCATCGCAGAGTCGTTATCGTGGCTTGTGAGTTTGTAGGTGATTTCGCTGTCACGTAGACAGTATGCGGCGAGTTCACTGTAGTTGAGGTCGCCAAAATCTTTGTCGAGGTGAATTTTTGGGGTGCCGATTAAGGCGTTGCCGACGTCGTCTAAGCTGACGTCTTTGTATTTACCGCCGTAGGCATAAATCTGCACTGAACGGTTGAAGAAGAATTTGTAGAGGTCAACATGTATACCATAGCGCACCATGCAGACGCGTTTGCCGATGTCAATGGGGATGTCTTTTCTTTGGAATCCTATGTTGTAGGCGCGGTGGGCAAGATAGCGTAGGTCAAAGTCATCGCCGTTAAAGGTTAATATAAACGGATAATCGTTTAGGACCTCAAAGATTTTGCGTAGTAGCTCCTCTTCGGATTCACAGTACTCAACAGTTATACCCTTAGTCAATGCGGGGTCGCCTTGTTGGGTGCCTTCACGTTTGAGTACGAGTACTCTTTTGTCATCATCGCTGCTATAGATGGAACAGGCGATAACTGGGCAGGCGCCTTCGCGGGCATCAGGTACCCGTTTAGCAAGGGGGGAATAAACTTCGATGTCTATGGCGGCTCGACGGAAAATGGGTGCAGATGTCTCAAGTAGCTGAGCCCACATCATAGCGTACTGAGCGTATTCCTGTTCTGCTTCAGTGTGGCAGTCTACAAAGAGCTCTTTGATTTTATTCAAATTTTCAGCGGCTCTATTATCAACAACTGGAATGAGTGTGCCGTCTTGGATTTCATAGGGCATACCCGGCAAAAGTTGCGTGTCGTAGATGTAGGATTGGTAATACTTGATTTTGGATTCCCAGATTTTAGTGTCGCTATCCCGAATGTTGCCGCCCAGAACTTTGGGGTAATCATCGGGGATGATGTCGCGTATAGTTCCTGAGGCTCGTCCTCCGATTGCAAGTGGATCTTTAACCACAATTTTTGTAACTTGGATAGTTCTATCGTTTAGTGGATCGACTTTTTCCTCTGTTTCAAAGCGCTCAAACCCCTCATGACTGGTGATGCGCTCAAACTTTTCTAGTTCCTCCGCTTTGAGGCTGGTTAGACAGTACGGTTTATGGCCTGTGTTGTCATACCAGAAGTAAAGTTGCCCCGACTCAGGATCATACAACTTTATAACAGCTTTTTTTTGTCGCCCGTCATAGGACGCTGAAACAAAATAAGAGGGCCCCAAATTCTGCGGAGCCAAAGGTGGAAGCTGACGTGGTTTTCTCTCCTTAGGTTTAACCGCCTCTACAATCTCCTCTTTAGGCACCTCTATTGGCGGTTGGGGCACTATGGATGGCGCTTCCGCTGTATCGTCTTCTTTTTGCGGTGATTTAGCTGGTTGACCAAACCACCTGTCTAGTGTTGCCATCCCATCTTCCCTTGCCAAATATGTTACATGGAGACTAAAATGTATAGTGACAAACAAACCAAAAACAATCTGGCAAATTTAACGAAAAATAGAATTTAACACTGCTTAAACCCTGACTATTTTGTATAATAGGAAAGAAACGGGACTCTACTGCTTGATACTGCTCGATACGATCTTAGCTTGACCCACAATTTTTTTTGCTAAGCTAAATGAGGGAGGTTGTAGCTGGTAGTGTGGTTGTGGGTTTGTCTTGGCTGGGGATATCAGTAATTGGGTGGAAAAAGAGTTTCAGTC
>WQVG01000002.1 GCA_009781675.1 Candidatus Bathycorpusculum acetigenes
ATTACCACCCTGGCTATTACCACCCTGGCTATTACCACCCTGGCTATTACCACCCTGGCTATTACCACCCTGGCTATTACCACCCTGGCTATTACCACCCTGGCTATTACCACCCTGGCTATTGCTGTTTTGATTGGTTTTTTCAAAGTGGGCGTCAAGGGTTCTATTTGTTGATGCGTTAAAACTGTAAACGGCATTTGTACCAGAGAGTTTTATTCCATTTTCATACCAACCGACGAATGTGTAGTCTTTTTTGGGTGCTGCAGTCAGTGTAACTGTCATACCGTCTTTGAATGTGCCGCCGCCTGATACTGTGCCGCCTGTTCCTGCGGTTGTTTTTATTGTATAAGAGTTGAGAATCCAATCGGCATATAGTGTAATGTTGCATGTCACTTTATCTGTTGTGAAGTTCCAAGTAGTTTTGCAGCTCGCGTCTTTGAACCAGCCCACGAAAGTGTATCGGGGGCGAGTTGGAGTATTGGGTTCAATTGCTATGCGGTAGTGTTCGATGGCTTGCGGGGGTAGCTCATACCCGCCCATAGTGTCAAATGTGATGGTGTGGGTAGCTATTGCGACTGAAAAAGAGAATTGATTCCAGTCTCGGAACAAAGCGTTCATTTTTGTGCTGTACCAGTTAATGGCAACATCGTGCCCGTTATTGCTAAAGGTTAGCAAAGCGACCATGCCTACACCTTCGCGATATAGATCCATGTCTTGAGCATCCACCAGGAGTTGGGGTATCATGTTACCGTATATGCTTGAATCAGTTCGTATAACCAAATCGTCGTAGTGAATGTGACCGCATAATACCATGATGATGTTGGGATGTTGGCTTACTAGTTTGTCCCAGATTTCCTTGCCGCTATTGCCGGCAGGATCGTAGGCACTGGAGCTGTCATAATCGGCGTTATAGGAGAGGTATGCATGGGTTACCACGATTACCTGACAGTCAGAATTATCTGCCACGACTGTGTTGGCCCAATCTATCACTGGATCTCTTGGAACAATTTCCAGGCACAACATTAGATAGGTTATATCGTCAGTTGTGAAGTAGTAATAGGCATTGTCTAGTTTGTTGTCTTCATATGCGCCGCCGAAGATGGATGTTTGGGAATATTTGTTGTATGGAAGGTAGGTGTTAAAGAGCGTGGTATTTCTGTCAAAGGGCATCCCTTCGTAATCGTGATTACCTGGAATAAAGACATAGGGTACAAAAAAGGGTACGATGCCGTCTAGTTTGGCAAGGTTGTCTTGTACAAGTTCCCATTCCTCTACAGAGTTGGTGTCAGTGAGATCACCGACTTGGATCACAAATTGTATATTGCGCTCTATTGCGTTATCTCGTATCCACTCCATTAAGGCAACCAAGTCATCAGGATAGAGTAAGGTTAGATATTGAATATCAGGAATGACCACGATGGTGTAATCGCCTTCAGCAAACTCGGGGTCTATCCATTCATACCATACATGCGCATCGTTACCCTGTGCAGAGTTGTCCTTGTAGACACCGCCTATTTCGTTATCAAGAAGCCAATTTGCTATAAGACCGGCTTCGTTACTGCTGAGGTGTATGTTCATAGCTGTCTGTATTTCTAATTGGGTGCGCACCTCAGACCAGATACGAATATCTGCAATTTCACCAGGGAAACAGCGTATGTTATCTGCTAGGTAGTCGCCCCCGATTTTTAGAGGACGAATTGGTATGGTGTCTTCCATGATCGAAAAGATCTGTTCATCAGCTTGGATGCCGTTGATATAGCAGATGAGTTTATGGTTTTCGCTGTCTTGGACGATGGCAATATGAACCCAGTCCCCAAGTTTTACATTGGCATAGGCGATATATTCAGCTACATTTCCACTCATTTCTTTCCAATACAACCAAGGGTTTCCGTCTGCTGTGATTCCGAAATTTATAATAGCTAAACCGTTAAAGCCGTCAATTGCTCCGTTACCTGCGATTACTCCGGTTCCTTGGTATTCCAGCGGCATTTTTATCCAAGCTTCAAAGGTCTTTGGCGATGCGGAGAGTTTTTTTATGGAAACCAGTTCAATATTTCTGGAAGAAAAATCAGTCCCGCGGCCTACAAAGGAGCTGGCATAGTAGTCATTAATTGTGATATCGAGTTCTTTGCTGTCTTCGCCTTTAGCGTTTTCTGCCTTGATAGTGAAAGTGAAAGTGCCGCTAGCTGTTGGTGTGCCAGATATGATGCCGTCACTTGATAGGGACAATCCAGCGGGGAGAGTTCCGCTAGTTTGGCTATAGGTGATAAGTTTGTCACCCTCTACTGAGAGTTTCTGTATGTAGGGCAAGCCGACTGTACCGTTTAGCAAGGTTTTTGTAAGGATGGAGGGCGGATAGAAGGGTAGTGCAGTGATTTTGATGTTATCATAGGAACCGGTTCCGCCAAAGCCCATGAACAGACCAAAGGAGCCGCTGCCCCACCGCGGGATCACTGCGTTTGCAACTACCAGATCATCGTTGAAATAGATATCACCGTATTCGCCGTAGACTTCAAGTTTTATTTGGACGGCTTGACCATCGGACATATCGTTTGGTGCTGTGCCAAAGGCTACAAAGTTGGGGTAGAAAAATATGGGGTCTGTGTCGGGTAGATAGGATAGGAAAGTTACGCCCATGCGGGAGGTTTCCCAATAGAAGGCTGTGCCTGTTAGGGGGTCGGGGTCATGCATGTCAAAGCCTAAACCCATCAGGCTCCAATAATCCAGACTGCTTTCAAACTGGAGGGTTGCTTCGAAACGGAATTTTTCCAAATATGTCAAGTTCTCACCAAAGGTGAGCATTGCCGGTTTAAAGTAATCGAAAATAGCTTCGGGTTGGTAGCTCTGGCACAGTTTACCGTCTGATATGCTCCAGTTCCCATAGTGAACGATCCAACCTTCAGGAAGCTCGGTTAGTCCATCAAAGTTTTGTTCGAGAACGATGGTTTCTTCAGTGATTGCAGGCATGGGGGTTGTTTCGTTGGCGCCTATGGGAAAAATCATGCCTGAGAGGATCAATATCACAAACAAAGGTAAGGTAAAAAACACTCTGTGCAGAGGTTTTTTAATCCTATGTGTTTTTTTAAAGTTCACTAATTGCCACCCCGATTTAGGTGATAAAATAGTAATTTTCTACATAAGGTAAAGTTTAATTCGTATTTCCGATTCATTTCATCACGTCCGGATATTGGGGAGTTAACGTTTAGCCGGTGTATCCAAACAAATTATTTAAAACTATATTTAACTTAAATTAATCTCAAGTTGAACAACTTCAGATAAATAAACAAACGAACACAAACCATAAACACAAAAACATTTCAGCCTAAAACACAGCTACAACCAATTGCCAACTAAGGGCACCACACACCGTTAACACAGCTACGCAGGCACGCGTGACAAAGCCGCCAGATCTCAGACAACAACACTGAACCCAAAGGCAACTACGCATAAAACACAAACAGCCAAACCCGACCCGCAACAACATCAACAACAGAAACAAAACCCGACCTCAAATGCCACCAACCAGATAAACAACACACAAACCAAATACACAAATAATCAAAACAAACAAACCAACACTGATAGATGCAAAGAGAAAGGTTAATAGCCACACAACGCACCTAATCCCCTCATGGGGGATAGGATATGCACGCTCAACATAAAAAAAGAAAAGAAGTATCAGACCGACTAGCCAGAATCGAAGGTCACGTCCGCGGTCTCAAAAAAATGGTTGAAGAAGACAAAGCCTGCCCAGAAATTCTTCTACAATTCATCGCCATACGAGCGGCACTAAACAAAGCAGCCCGCATAGTACTTGAAGACCATGTAGAAACCTGCCTAAAACAAGCAGCCACCTCAGGCGAAACAGAACAAACCCTCCAAGAACTAAAAGATGCCCTAGCCAAACTCATCTAACCAAAAAGGGAACCCAATGACGCCAAAACAAGTGCTGTTAACTATTTTTACAGTGCTTGGTTTAGCAGGCTGGTTAGCAGCAGTTTTTGAAATCTTACCCGTACCAATAGTTTTTTACATGCAGATTACCTCGGCAGTTATGGCCTTATGCACCATTGGATATGGCGCCGCTAAGTCACTTCGCAGTCGAGTTTTTAGCATGGATGCCTTGGCAACCATAGCTATACTGGCCTCAATTATCAGCGGAGAATATTTCCCAGCAACCATGGTGGCACTTATGCTCCTAGGCGGAGAAATGATCGAAGACTACGCCCAAGGGCAAAGCTCCAAAGCCATACAAAAACTCCTCGAAGGTCAACCACAAACAGCCACAGTCCTAAGGGAAGGACAAGAGATTCAAGTTAAACCTGAAGAGGTACAAATTGGAGAAATAGTCCTAGTTAAGCCAGGTGCAAAAATCCCTGTCGACGGCATCATCGAGAAAGGATATGCATCTATCAATCAAGCCTCAGTAACAGGTGAATCAGTACCTGCTGAAAAAGCAAAAGGCGCAGAGGTCTACAGTGGAACTATAGTTCAGCAGGGAGCCATATACATAGCGGCAACGGCGATTGGAGAAAAAAGCACCTATGGCAAAATAATCAGATTAGTTAAAGAAGCAGAAGAAAATAAAGCCCCAATAGAGCGGACAGCAGATAAATACGCAAAATACTTCACACCGACCATACTGGGGATAGGACTGATTGTTTTTGTATTAACCCAAGACCTCTTACGAACAGCAACAATCTTTGTAATAGCCTGCCCATGTGCACTAATTCTATCAACACCCGCCGCGGTTGTGGCAAGCATTGGAAACGCCGCAAAAAAAGGAATCCTCATACGCAATGGAGAAACCTTGGAGAAAATGTCTAAGGTCAAAGTATTGGTGGTAGATAAAACAGGAACAATCACCAAGGGCAAACTCGAAGTCACAAACATAAAAAGCTTCAGTCAATACACATCTGACCAAATTTTACAGTTTGCCGCCGCATCAGAAAAATGCTCTGAACACCCCTTTGCTAAAGCCATCTTAGAACAAGCACTAAAAAAAGGAATAGATGTTTCACATCCCGAATACTTTGAGCATCACCCAGGTTTAGGGGTATGCATCACCAACAACGGGTCATGCATAGTCACCGGAAATAAACAACTCATGCAGAAATATTCCATACAGCTAACTCATGACATACAAAACTACATGATAAACCAAGATAGATCAACTGTTGTCCTTGTTGCAAAAGAAAAAGATCTGATAGGTGCAATAACTTTGGCAGATCAACCCAGAGAAAACATCAAAGAGATACTATCCGAAGTGAAACAAACCGGAATAAAACAGATCATAATGTTAACAGGGGATAACGAAAGCGTCGCCCAGGCAGTTGCAGAAAACTGTGCAATAGATGAAGCATCATCTGATTTGATGCCGGCTGATAAAGCCAACAAAATTAGAAACCTCAGAGATCAAGGATTGGCGGTTGCTATGGTGGGAGATGGAATTAACGATGCCCCTGCTCTCGCTGAAGCTGATGTTGGTGTTGCCATGGGGTTAGCTGGAACCGAAGTATCTATCGAAACAGCCGGCATAGTACTAACCTCAGATGATTTGTCAAAGCTACCACAGATGTTTAAGATAGGGAAAACAACAATGGCGGTGATCAAACAAAACATCGTATTTGCACTAGCAGTAAACATTGTCGGCATAGTCCTATCCAGCCAAGGGCTAATAACGCCATTGACAGCGGCCATAATTCATGAAAGCAACGCATTGATCGTCATGGCTAATTCACTTAGGCTCCTTAGAGTAAAATAAAAAAGTCAGTTAGAGGTTTTTTTGGTCTCTTTGACTGCTTGGTCTATTAGGCGCAATATTTCCCGCCTGGCCTCGCTAATGGTAAGCGGAAGTTCATCAGCTATGGGCAAATTGTTTTCTTTCTTTAGGACTTCAAAGAGGTGAGCTATGCGAGGAGAGCGCAGATTTACTTTGCGGATTAACTCGGTATTTGAGAAGCTTGTTTTGGGAGTACCCTCAGAAACTATTTTGCCTTTGTTTAAGATGTAGAGTTTATCGGCAAATAAAGGAACCAGGTCTACATCATGGGTAGCCAATAGTAAGGTAATGCCCTTTTCTTTGTTAAGCTTGAGCAACAAATGCAGGATGTCACTTGTGGCGATGGGGTCAAGGCTTGAGGTGGGCTCATCCATGATGATAACTTCAGGTTGCATTGCAAGTACACCTGCTAGTGCAACGCGTTTTTTCTGACCACCACTAAGAAAATGTGGGGGTTTGTCTGTGAACTCGCTCATTCCAACAGTTGTAAGTGCATCATCTACCAACTGCTTGACATGCTCAGAGGTATAGCCTAGATTTAGAGGCCCAAAAGCTACATCTTGTTTTACTGAAGAGGCAAAAAGTTGGTCATTTGGATCTTGAAAGACAAAGCCCACTCTTTTTCGCAGATTTAACAGAGATTTAGCATCATATGACAGGGGTTTGTCTTCAAAGTATATGTTGCCAGAAGTAGGTTTTAGAATACCATTTAAATGGTTAAGCAGAGTAGTTTTTCCAGAACCATTGGTACCTAAAAAAGCAACACGTTCACCTTGGGCAAAGTTCAAAGATATCTCATCTAGAGCCAATGTTCCATCTGAGTAACGGTGTGATAATTTTTCTAAGCTAAATAGCATTTATATAACTCCTATGTTTAGTGTCAAAAACAGTAAGATGACAAGTAAGACATCAAAGATTACTATGCCCAAGAGCACCAGTTTTTTTGGAGAGGCAAAGTCTTCAAGAATACGAATATCGCCATCGTACCCTCGGGCGTTCATAGCGGCAAGAGTTCTCTCACCCTGATCTAGTGTTCGTATGAAAAGGCTTCCAATAAGCATAGATAGCGCGCGAATGCGATTTAGCCAACCTGAACGTCGGAGTCTGAGTGTTTGGGCAAGGCTCATCTGTTCAGAGATTTCTAAAAATACAAAGATGTAGCGGTATATCATCATAGATAGTTCAACCATAACCTGGGGCATGTGAATACGGCGGAGAAGAACGCAAAGATCAGTTATTGAGGTCGTGAGTACAAGGAAGAAAAGACAAGAAAGTGCACCCTCGACTCTGAGAAAAGTTGTTATACTCATAATGAGTCCGCTTTTAAATATCGACCACGTAAACCAAGGCAAGGAAATTTCTATCAAATTTGCTCCGGATCCAAAGAATAAGGCTAAAAAGATACAACTAAGCGCAAGCATATAGGTGGGATAAACAAACAAATTAAAGTAAAGACGGGCTCTAACCTTTGCAAGCCCTAAGATCAAAATTGTACAGATTATAAACACTACAACAGGAACAATAAAGGTTTGTACAGAAACGCATATTATAAGTGCTGATAAGGCAAAGAAAGTTTTAGTTATTGGACTGCTTTTTGATAATGCGTTAGTATAGGCAGACCTATCTATTTCAACATAAAGTTCGGAATGGCTCAATAGGTACGTCGCCTCTCTTCCAGCAAGTTAAAGTTCGCTACTCCATTTCCGATTTGACTACAGACAAACATACTTTGTATGCTGTATCTATACTTTACCTATATACTCGAAGGTACCTTCCAAAAAAGAGAAGGAAAGTTTAGGGGTTAGTTTATGCTGGTTTTAATCGGGTTTTGCCCGCATATATCCAACAAAGTAACCTAGTATTGATGCACCGATGCCTACCTGTAATGAGAATAAGATACGCTCACCTAACTCATCAGGCACATATCCCACGGGATCAAACCATGGTTCGTAACCACTTGAGGCAATTACGTCAGGACCTTGTCCATCAGTTCCACTGAAATCGCCGGCGTTAATCACGAAGGGCACTATGAATATAGCTAGCAAAATCCCAATGAGTAGTATATACATATACTTCATCTTAATTGGTTGTTTTCCAGCAATCGCTTTGCCGGTAACACGAATGGATTTTAGACCCTTTTTAGTTCCAATGAAGTGACCTAGTGTAGCAGCCATTATGCCTGCTTGAACGGAGAACAGCAATGTCACAGTTTCATCTGGAAGCGAAATAAGAGCTTCAGACAGCGGAGTATATCCTAGAGCCACTATGTAGGCAAATAGTGCGAGCGGTGTCACTATGGCTAAGGCTATGTAATACTTATACTGCATTTTGTGAGTTCACCTCATTTTTTGTGGTTGTGAGAGGGATTTTTAGTACCCCTAATTTTTGCAGAATGCTACCTTTATATTTTGATAAGAAGCTAAAGAGCAAAACAGCAAGAAGTCCCTCAGCTATGGCTAGTGGGATTTGTGTGATAGCATATATGCTAAAGAAGGTAACAAAGGAAGCAAAGACGCTACCATCGGTTGGGAATGCAAGACCGAGTTGGACAGCTGTAGTGACATAGGTCATCAAGTCGGCAACTGTAACTGCAACAAAAACACCTATTGACGGGTTAAGCCGAGTTTTTTTAAACACCCACCATATGGCAAAGCCTATTGCGGGCCCAACAATACCCATGGAGAAAATGTTAGCGCCAAGGGTTGTTATACCGCCGTGAGCCAGTAATAAGGCTTGAAATGTCAGAACTATCACTGAAATAGCACTTGTTATTGCCGGCCCGAAAAGAATGGCAGAAAACCCAGTGCCTGTTGGGTGTGAGCTGCTTCCGGTGACTGAGGGAAGCTTGAGGGCAGAGATTACAAAGACAAATGCCCCAACTAGCGCCAAAAGCGGTTTGATTTCAGGCATTTTTTTTGTTAACTTGGCAACCTTATAGACGCCGTAGATCACAATAGGCAGAGATATTGCCCACCATATTTGCCACCAGGGAGATGGTAGAAAACCTTCCATTATGTGCATAGTACGTAATTTCCTCTCTTTGGATGGATGGTTATCCAACCAACCCGAAAACTTATAAACTTTCGTTTAACCTAAGTTCAATAGCAGGTTGAATTGATATGGCAAAACAAGCACCCAACACTCGTCTGCTCCAAAACAAAGGAGAATTCACCAAATTCCAAATCCTTCTCGAAATAATGCGCAATCAACCCCACATCAAACAAAAAGACATAAGCGACAAACTAGGCATAACCATCCAAGCCATCAGCAAATACTTCAAAAAACTCAGCAAAGAAGGGCTCCTTGAGTCAGGCAGCGAACGTGCCGATTACCGCCTAACCCCCAAAGGAGTAACTAAACTACGCGAAGACATGCAAGGCTTAGAAAACTATGTTAAAGAAATCAAACAGGAACTAAAAATTGAACATGCCTGGCCAGCCATAGCCACCCAACCAGTCAAAGCTGGAGAGGAAGTGGGCTTAATCATGAAAGAAGGCGTTATGTACACCTCACCCCTCAACAACCCACAAACCCAAGCCAAAGGCATAGCCCTCGCCAATGCACAAATAGGCGAAGATTTGGGCCTAAAAGATCTCCATGGCAAACTCCACGTTAACCAAGGAAAAATTCTCATCGTCAAACTGCCCAGTATTCGCAGAGGCGGCTCCAGTGTAGCAGACATGACAAAAGTACAAACATACTACGATGAGTTCAAGCCCGACAGAATAGGTGTCATGGGAGCAGTCGGCAGAGCTGTTCTCAATAAACTTGGATATAAAGCAGACATCGAATTTGGAATTAGCCGCTCGGCAGCCATCGCGGCATCAAGAGGCTTAAACGTCTTTGTACTAGTAGTGGGCAGGATGGTCAACCGCATGATCCAAGAAATCGACCAAATCAACATGAAATCCGGCGGCAACATAATCTACGAAGTCAAAGACGCACAACAACTAACCTAACAACAAATAACACATCAATTCACCAATTAGACTCACAAAAACATTTAATTTTGAGAGCTAAAAACCATTTTTGGTTTTTTAATAGCATAATCATCATTATTTTTCCAATTTTTTTATTAACAGCAAATTTGTGTAAAAATTTACAACAATATCGTGTAATAAGCTTAACTTGATCCACAATTTTAGGGAATAAAATGTATTTTTAGGTTAGTTCATTGATCTTTTTACGAGTAGTTTTGAGTTTTTCTCTAAAGGAATATGCACCATACGCGCACAACAAACCCGCAATTCCAAAAAAGAGCAGAATCCATGGATTTATTATTTCTACCCTAGAATTGATTGACACTATTTGGAGCACAATAACTATAGAACCTAGCGTGCCAATAAAATAACCGAGAAATCCTGCGATGTTGATCCGAAGTTCAGCCTCAAGTTTGACTATTTTAAGTTGTGTTATTCGATCCATTATTTCGCTTGATCTTTGCTCTTGTTCTTCCATGACTCACAGCTCAATAGGCTACAGGGCAGACTTTTAGTTTTTGTATCCATGTACTCTGCAATTTTAACAACTTAACCCTTTCCTTTTTAACCATCCCAACTGGTCATCGCTAATTCTGTGGGTCAAGTTAAGCGTAAGAAGCCTTTGTGTAATTCACAAAATAAACAATTAGTTTTGTATCTAAATGTAAACAAAAAAAGGAAAGGTTGAGTTGAATTCAGAGTTGTTTAACTAGTTGCAAAAAATGAATCTTCAAAAGTTGGATTCACGTTGATGTTTGAGATAACGTATTCAATGCCATCTGCAGTGTAGCTATAGGTTGCGGATGTTCCATCCCAGTTATCCTGGAGTTCAGTTACAAAATCATGCACCATTACTATGTACACTGAATCTTCAGTAAAGTTGGATTTCTTCCAAGTAGCACCGGCATCTGTACTCATATAGGATGTGGAATCATCTAGGTTCAAGATGTAACTGTAGACTGTACCAGACATATCTGCGTCAATTCTGACGATTTCGTCATTTGCATTGAGGTCTTTAACTGCACAAGCATAGGTTATCTCATTAGTGTTATCGGTAGCAGTGAACTTTAGAGAGTCCCCATCGGTAATAGACACCGGTTCAGGGGTTGGAGTTGGCGTATCGGATGTTTCGCTGTTGTTCATCAAAAGGGCTGCTGCGGCTACGGCGACGATTATTACTACTAAAATTGCAACAATGATGTAGATAGTTTTTTTATTCACTTGAATCACACCATTTTTATGGCTTTCTCTTTGTCAAAAAGTAATATAAGCTTTTCCAAACGCTGGCTCACCTGAGAAGCAAAAGAGAAAAAAAATGCATGGAAATAGCTGCAAAAAGGCACCCGTATAGACATCACAAACTATAGACTACAAAAATAAGAGATAAAATCAAGATGCAGACATTTTTTTAGCGTTCGATGGATAGTTTGCTTACGTTTGCTTCTTTTTCCAGAACAATTACATGGTCAGCGGTTGTTGCAAATGCTTCGCTGTGGGTGACAGCGATTATCTGTTCTATTGCTTTGAATTTGCTGATGGCTTCCGCTAGTCGTTCGATGCTGCCGTCTTCGCTACCCAAGTTTTCGGTGGGTTCATCGAGCACAAGCATGCTCAAGCCATATCCGGTGCGAGATTGCATAATTAGTTGTCCTATGCCCATGCGGTAAGCAAACGCTAAAAGTGTGCGTTCGCCACCTGAAAGATTGTTAACTTCGCGGCTTATGCCTGCCTCGCTTTTTACGTAGGGGGTGTAGGTTTCGTCGATAGCAATGTTGAGCATAGGGGTTTCGCCGCCCACTAAGCTGTCTAGTACCTGCTGGACAAAGTTGTGCAGAACTTTGACGAATTCGCTTCGGAGTTTGGGCTGGATGCTACGGTAGGCGTCGCGGATAGCACTGAGAAGCTCGATGATTTGACTGATTTTTTCTATCCGATAAAGTTTTTGTTGTGCCAGATCGATACGGTCTTGAATATCTTTTAGGTGGAGGTTTAAATCGGCTTTGCGGTTTGTTTTTGTGCGTAAATCTAATTCGACGGCGTAGTATTGTTTTAGGGTTTGGTCTTTTTGGTCTTTAGCAGCCTGTAGCTCCGATAAGTCGAATTGAGCGATTTCAGCTTGGCATGTTTGGAGTTCTGTGTGCTGTGCGGTTTGGAGGTGTTGCTGAGTTTCAAGTTCAGCAATTATGTTTTTCAAGTTTGTCTCTTCTTCGATGATTCGAGCCTCCAAATCAGTTTTTCTTGTCAGGCAAGTCTGTAGGTCGCTGTAAGCTTGGGATGCAGCAGTTTTGTTTTTTTGTAGATATGCCACTTCAGTGCGCATATGGTTGAGGGTTTTTTCGCGTTCGGTGTTTTGCTGGTTTATGTTTTGGAGTAAGTCCGTTTTGTAGGTGCCCATTAGGGGTTGGCTACAGACGGGGCATTTGCTATCGTGGGATGCTTCGTTTAGTGTTGCAACCCTTTTTTGGTCTTGGAGGAGGCTTTGTGATGTGGCTTCCTGCTTGGCTCTTAGCTGGGAGAGGTTATCATCAAATGCCGAGAGGCAAGCGTGTAGTTGATCAAGGGGTTGATTGCTGGGCACCCCTGCCTGCTCTAATAAGTTCTGGCAGAGGTTTATTTGGCTGTTAAGGGAATTTTGGCGCTGGATCAGGTTGTCAAGTATGGTTTTTTTTCCTTTGAGACGTTCAGTTAGCGATGTGGAGGTTTTGGCCATGTTGGTGAGGTTTGCACTTAAGCGGGCTTCATTGCGTTTGAGTTCTTCGATGGCAAGTTTTTTTTCTTCAGAGCGTTTGAGGCGCAGATCAGTTTCGTCGAGTGCTCTTTTTGCGTTGGCAAGTCTCTGGGTAGACTGCTCCAGGGCCATCACAAGTGAGGTGAAGTCTTCGCTAGCGCGGTTGTATTCGGCGCTGAGTTTTTCTAAACCACAGACATCGGGGTCTTTTTCGTAGATGTTTTTTTCGGTTTCGTAGTCGCGTTGGTAGTGGGCTATGTTGCTCCATGCAGTCTCATAATCAGATAGGCCAAAAAGTTCATCAAGACGGGTTTGTCTATCGCGGGGTTTAGCATCTAAGAGTTCTTTTAGGTGTTCTTGGCGGAACCAGGAGATTTCGCGGTAGAGATCCCGATCTAGTCCGGTTATGGTTTTAATTTGTTCTGTAACGGCATCGTTTTTCATCGATGCAACGAGTTTTTCGTTTTCGTAGAGTTTTAGTTGTTCGCTGTCTTGGTTTAAAGCTTTACCTTTACGTTTTAAGCCGCGGATCAGCTTGTAGATGCGGCCGTTTTGGCTAAATTGTAGTGTTACTCTGCAAAAATCAGAGCCTTCACGCATGAGATATTCGAAGCTTTTACGGCCAATCGTGTCGCCAAATAGTGCAAAATCTATGGCGTAGAGTACGCTGGATTTGCCACACCCTACCCCGCCGACGATGCAGTTAAAGCCGCGGGTGAAGGGCACGGTGGATTTGGTGTGGCTTCGGATGTTTTCTAGCTGGACGATGTCGATTTTCATTTGGTGAGTTCCTCGATTGCTTGTTTGACTTTGGCGTCTTGTTTGTGTGCCAGGGGCTCAATTAAATTTAGAGCGTTGTGTGCAATGCGTTTAGCATCGTCTTTGCCGTATCGGTCAGAGAAAATTTGTAGGAAATAGTCAAAGGCCTTGGTTTTTAAGTCTTTGAATTCGTCCTCAAAGATAGAGCGCACCACCTCATCAGAGAGCGCGGTTTCTTTGAGTTGCACAATTGGATGTACAAGGAGAGCCTTAGGGGCTGCACCGCGGATTTTAGGCACGTCTAATTCGGTGCGACTGGTCTCTGCGGGCAGGGTACCGCTTAGGATGGGAACAATTATGACGCCGGTTTCATCTGCTTCTTTGACCATCTGCACCGCCATATCGGTGATTTTAGCGGGTGACATGCCGGTGTAGTCATATTCTAGAAGGATAAAATGGCGCGGCGAGGATAATACGATCAACTCAGGATTTATCTGGCCTTGCTGGTTGACTTGTACGTGGTAGAAGCCTTTGTCGATTTTGCCTTCGTCATATCCGACGGATTCTGTGCAACCGCTATATACTAAAAGTCCGCTTTTAAAGCGGCCTATGTAGCGGTCGTGGATGTGTCCTGCGGCATAGTAGCAAAAACCATTCGGTAAAAGCTCGGGGGGGATTTCAGCTTCGAGATAGGATGGTGTAAGGTTGGGTAAATCTAGGGCACCATGAAATACAAAGATGTTAGCGACATCGGGTTGAGGAGTTGGAGGGTTTTCTTCTATAAAGTGAGGAAGGGCCTCGAGTGTTTTGGGGCGATTGTGGTAACTGGGAATGCCATACACATAGCAACATCCGGGTTTGTTCCAGCATGATCCGCGGTGTCTTGGCAAATGAAATATAAGACCGGCACTGTCAAGAGGGTAGAGAATGGTGCTGGTTATGGTGTTTGGTGCAGAGTCGTGACTGCCATCTACGGTTAAAACGGGGATACCTGCATCTTTTAGACGTTTAAAACTACGTACTGTGTTCTCTAGCGTGTGATTGCTGGGACGAGCTTGATGAAAAAGGTCTCCGGCAATAATCATAAAATCGGGTTTGAGCTCAAGAGTTTTATCCACAACCTCACTAAAAGCGCTATCAAAATCTTGCCTTCGAATCTCTAAGCCATATTGTGCGTAACCCAAGTGCAGATCAGATACATGAACAAAGCTAAATGGCTTCAAGCAACAGTTACCCTTCTTGCTTTTGATTAGTACGTTGCCTATAAGCGTTTTTTGGAAATATAACGGTTTTATCTTCAGCACGAACTATGCTTGTTTGGTGGGATGTGTCTACGGATTAGTATCAGTTTTTGGCGTATAAATATAAGAAACCATGGCGTTATCAATGCAAAAGGCGTCAAATATCATGCAATGCCAAAAGTGCGGTTCAGAAACCATGATGCCGTTCCGCTGTCCTTTCTGCGGTGGGCAATTCTGCAGTCAACACAGATTGCCAGAAAACCACAACTGTATAGGAATCAGTAATGCCCGGGCCCAAACACAACAACGCGTTATAACACAGCAAAGTGATGGCTCCTACAATTACAGCTATGTATACAGCCAAAATCTCTACAAACGGCAACAACGCATACGCTGGAGCAAAAAAGAGGCAAAACACTTAGGCATTGCAATAGCACTTGTCATCGGCATCGGCTTATCGATGGGCATATACAATTTTGCTCCATGGACATTACGAGGGTGGACATGGGAAGCGATAGGTGCTTTTGCTGTTGTTATGACAGTGTCTTTTCTTGTACATGAAATTGCCCACAAGGTTATGGCGCAAAAATCAGGTATGTGGGCTGAGTTTAGACTAATTACTTGGAGTGCCGTTTTAACGCTTGTCTCAGTATTTCTACCGTTTAAAATGATCGCCCCAGGCGCCATGATGATTGGAGGCAACCCACCCTCAGCCAAGAACATGATAAAGATCGCCATTGCAGGAGTCATAACCAACATGATTTTTGCTGTGACATTTCTGGGGTTAGCGTTTGGATTACCATCTAACGCCTATACTGGAATGTTGCTCTTCTCGGCCTACATTAACTCGTTTATGGCTGTCTTTAACTTGTTTCCCTTTGGAGTCTTAGATGGTTATAAAATATATATGCTAAACAAAAAAGTGTGGGTGTTAGCGTTTACCCCCGCTGTGAGCCTAATAGTGGTTTCTGGGTTGAGCTTTTTCGTCTACCTTTAAGAGAGGAGCTACTCGCCTCTGATAAATAGTAGATAATGGTTTACGGTGTAGTTCCATGTGCCGCCCATTCCGGCAGTGCTGTAGGTATGTAGCCGCCAGCCTTGGGCTTCCCAATCGGCGATTGTTTTGCCGACGTTGTTATGGTGTCCTACAACTATACATTGCCATTCCTTCAAGTTTTTTTACCTCTAAAGTTTGAGGGCTACCAACAGAATTTAAGATATGTGCTAAAGAAGGAGAAATTTGAAGACAAGGTAGAGGTTTAGATAAGTTCGATTGTTACGTGTACTTCTTCAGGTACGCGGATACGCATAATGCGGCGCATAACGCGTTCTTCAGAGTCGATGTCGATGAGACGTTTATGGATACGCATTTCCCATCTGTCCCATGTTGCGGTACCTTCACCTGAGGGCCCTTTGAGGACGGGCACACGGAGGCGTTTTGTTGGCAACGGTACTGGACCGTTCATTTTTACGCCTGTCTTATGAGCGATGCTACGTAATTCTCCGCAAACCTCTTCAAGTTTCACGTAATCAGTGCTTGTGAGGCGTATTCGTGCTTTTCTTACCATCTTGGTCCATCAATCCATTGTTTACCGTTTAATATACGTTGAGTGCACCTATGAGATTTAGCGGGCACATAAAAACCTTGCGACGACCAAGGAACAAAGCAGTTAACAAAGGAATCCAGCACAACATCAAAACTTACGATAATCAGACAAACAACCATATTGTCAACAAACCCAACAAACACTTACCAAAAACGACAAGCACAAACCAACATACCACATAAAAACCATACAGCTAACAAGGCCAAAATAGAAAAAAGGGCCTTCATGCAACATTCACCAGGTTGGATAGAGATTATTATGGTTGTTTAGTTTGTATACCGTTGATGCTGAGGGTTATTTTGGAGTTAGAAAGCGCTTCTTCGATGTTTTTGCCTTCGCTGACTTTTATTCCGTGCGTGTATGCGTAGCTACGCGCATTTGGTGTTAAACAGGGAATAGCAAAGAGGATAAAGTCGCAGTCTATGTCGATGGTTTTGCCAAAAATTCGTGTTAGCTCCTCAGCTTCGATGGGTTGAGTAGAAAGTAACACTTCAACTAAAGTATTACCGGTTATGCTTTTAGTCGAAATTTTAACATCATTCTTGGGGGGTTCTGCCCAGCTGACCCTATCCAATATGAGCAGATCAAAGAGGTGTTGTATACCGGATCTGCCGCTGATAAACGCAGGTACAACTATGGTGTAGCCCAAAGCTTTGAAAAATCGAACACATGTATCTAGGGGTTTTATGTGTTGAAATTCATGCAGAGGCATTTTCATGTTAACAGTATATTTACAGAGCAAAATTTCGGGTTCATCATCTATGTCTGCAACTGTGGTGCAGTCGTCGCATTTGACGATAAACTTGGGCGTCTGGTTTATAGTATTACAACTCAAGCATCGGTAACTATGAGACAAAATACGATAATCTGCACCAGAATCTAGTTTAATTTTACATTTAGGGCAGACCAAATCACCGGTTGGGGTTTCAAATGTGTTTTCCTGTTCCATTGCACCACAGGAAAAATGCTCAATAAGCTCTTCTTTTTGCAACAAAAAAGAACCACATTCAGGACATGTTTTTGCGACTCTAACGTTACCCAAGCCGCAGGTTTGGCAGACGATGACTTTGTCAACTAATTCAGCGTTTAGGTATCCTTTCCGGACAAGTGCATCCAGTACCTGCCGGGAATGCTTAGTGTCCCAGTCTAGCTGAGGAATGCCATCGTAGAGGTAGCCCTCAGGGGTACCAGGGGCGATTTTGGGCACGATTTCACAGACCTTACCGTAGAGAAAAAGTTCCATTACACTTTGCTCATCCCGTCGCAGATTCTGATCTATAGTTTCCGCATAATTTTTTGTGATAACAAGGTTTGCTAAATTAACTGCTTCAGCAACGGGTCCAATATTGGCTTCTTCGAAGACCAATCCGTTTTTCGGGTATCTACCAGTCCCTACATAGGTAACGCCGAAACCTAAACCTAAACCTATTTCGCCCGCAACTATTATAACAACAGCAGCAACCATAGGCGCATTATGCTTTATAATAGACACATCCATACCCTCGAAAAGAACCGCAAAATTTTGGAACCAGTCAAAAGAATTTAGAGAAGTGTAAAAAATGCTATGGAATAAGAATATGAAAATTAAACCTGAAATACCTGTAACTATAGCAAAAACAATCAATGGAAGAGGCTTATGCCGCTTGGATCTAATTGGAACAAAATTAAAGCACACTCCAACGACTAATGCAAGGGCAAACGCAACGATTGGAAGAAGTAACGATGATGCTACATCCATTATATCCACCCATTTTCTTTTAGTTTAGAGGTTTCTTTATCATGCTAACAGAGAAATAGCCAAAGCACCCCGCTATATCTCTACCAGCCATATGAGGGCTTACTTATGGGAATTAAGCATTTTGGAAAAATAGAGATATAGTTTTAATAAATTCCTATAGTGATATACCCCTTATGGATACATTAATCGATGACATAGGCAGTTTCCCTTTGCCGGAAGGAATTAAACGAGAGGAATACGCTAAAGCCTATGAGCTTGCCCGAGAAGCTATATTAGGTGGACAAAATCCATGCGATGATCTTTTTGTAGAGAAAACCTTCTGCTCAGTAGTGGTTGAGTCGTTTAGAAAAAAGTTAGCAACAGGTTTGGATGTGGCTAATTATCCACAGATCTACAGTGGCATGCGACAGATTAGCGATGCCATCCATGAAGCTATGGCAGATGGATCCTTTGTTGTTCCCAAAGAAAGAGCAATTCTGCCCGAGGTTTATGTGCTAAATCAGCATGCTAAACGTTTAAGTGAAGAAATTGGCAGAAAAATCCGGTTGCGTGTTTCGATGTTTGGTCCCATCGCACACTATCTAGCTGAAGTAGGCGCAACAGCCTATCCTGATGTGCTGGAGGGGTTTGCTCAAACTATAAATCACTTTGCTAAAAATAGCATCCTAAACAGCAAATATATCGAAACAACAGTTATCTCCATCGATGAACCCAGCCTTGGGCATTCGCCCTTTACTGGTTCAGCGGAGTTGGTCAGGGAAACTTTGGAGAAAGCCTATGATTTCTCGGGGCCGACAAAGCAGATTCATCTGCACTTTGCCTCAAGCATTCATAATCTCCTAGCTGTAAAGGGACTTGATGTTTTATCCTTTGAATATGGCGGTTCTCCACACAACATTAACGAGGTTCCAAAAAACATATTGGATCAGGCAGATAAACAGATCCGTGTGGGCATCACTCGAACAGACATCGACACTATTTGGGCAGAACTCTATGAAAAAGGAATAACTCAGCCAACAGCTGAACAACTAGTGGAATCCATTGAAACCATCCAGAAACGGTATAGGTTTGCTAAAGCAAAATACGGAGAACATATGACCTTTACAGGTCCAGATTGTGGTATGGGAAGCTGGCCCAGTCAAGATGCAGCCGAGTTGTTACTTAGACGTACAGTTGAAGCAGTAAAAACTGCCTAATCATTTATAGTAAAAATTGGGTACTGCCCAGCATCTTCACCAGCCAAATCCATCCAATAGATTTGAGTCTAGACTTTTAAGAAAAGAGAAAAGGGTAAAGCAATGCAGATATTGCTTTTAGTTCCAGCGTTCGTCTATAAATAAACGACGCGATGGATCAGTATGTGATGCCGTGCTGAATTGCGGCGAAATAGAAGGCCGTTTGCGCAGGGGTGGGGAAGGAAACGGAGAGGGGGGTTCAAGTTCTATTGGCAGTTTCTCTATCAATATTGTTCGTCTCTATGTGTCGTGGGAATTAGAGTTGTTTCGAGTAGCGCTTCTCTGCGAATTATAATGGCCTTTGTTTCTTTGCCTATTACGTCTTCTGTGAGCAATCGTGGAAGATCATAGAAATCGGTAACGGGTTTGCCGTTGAATTTGATAAGAACATCACCCATGGCTAAACCTGCTTGGCGGGCGGGGGAACCGGCTTCAACACTAAATATCATAACGCCTGTGTCTTGTTCAAGACCGACTTGTTCGGTGATATCTTTGGGAAGGGTAACGGTGTTAGCGATGATTCCTATATAACCGCGTTGTGCAGTTTTGCCGGTCATGAGACGATCGGTGATGGTTTTAACCTTGTTTACGGGAATGGCAATGCCTCTTTGCCAGACGTACGCGGTGTTTATGCCGATGAGTTTACCTTCGGCGTCTACAAGGGGTCCACCGCTAAAGCCAGGGTTGAGCTGTGCATCGGTTGCGATGACGTTCTCCATTGCTGTCATACCGCGCCAGCCGCGGATGGTACTGTTTACACTGGTTACCATGCCTGAGGTTGCAGTGGGCTGATTTCTGTTGAACGGATTAGCCAATGCCAAAACATATTGGCCTACGTTTAGTTTTTCGCTGTCCCCTATGGTTATGGGAATATATTCCCCGGGTTCTGCTTTGAGCAAGGCTATGTCGTTGTATGAGTCGGTACCCACAATTTTTGCATTAACGGTTTTTTCACCCAAACCGATTTTAACGGTGCTACATCCTTGGAGGACATGGTTACAGGTGACTATATAACCATCTTGGGTGATGATGACACCTGTACCCCTAGACATCTGTGCTTTAACGGCAACGACTGATTCGGAGGTTTTTTTGATGAGCGTACTGGTTGCGTCTGAAACGGATTTAAGGACTTCAAGCGGATTAACTATTTGTGTCATTTTATTTTTCACTAAAGATGAATGGACAAGAGAGTATTTGTTGACTAAGGAACACGCAAACCTAGTCACACCTGAGAAAATCAAGGTTAACTAAAACGCACAACGTCATAGATGTCTGATGTCTTAGGCCGATGTGTAGAATCGAAAATAACCTGCTGTTTGAGCTGTGACTTGATTTGTTGAACGGGAGCTTGTGGCAAATTTGCCGATAAGTGACATTAACTGGTAGGAAGCTTTGAGGGCCAAGTCAAGGTTGCTACTGGTTAGGAACTTGGCCTCAATATTGAGAGCGGTACCTTCTATGTTTGCGGCGATTTGGATCGCGCCGTCCTCTGTTATCCACTTTAAAGTTATACCCTGATGAGTTTCAGATATGCCTAGCCAACGAAGCATGCCAAACCATTTGCCCCTGAGCTGGAGGATGAGGTGATGAGTCATAAGATCTGAGGGCAAAAAAGTCTGTATAAGCGGAGTCGTTGGTGTTTTGGTGTGTGACTGAGTGAGTTTGAGCTCGGTAATTTTGGGAGTTACGCGGTAGCCATCATGTTCTTTTTTGATGATACCTTCTGCTTCGAGCCGTCCTAGTATACGTGAGAGAGTTTCTGAATGCAGACCTGTTCTGCGTTTAAGCCCATCAAACGTGAAGGTGATTAAGTCTTCGGTTTCAATCAACGAAAGTACGTCTACGTCACGATCAGTTGGGGAGTAATCTGCAGGCGAGCTTTGCCAATTAGGGGTTAAAACAGGCACCATTGAAAATTGGAGTTTTCAAAGGTTCTTTTGAAGGTTACTGTGTTTTTTGGCTAAATACAGGGAGAAAAACAGGTTTATGCACTATGATACCGATCTACCTATAAAAGGTACATAATTATTTACTGAATGGTTATTTAAGCAAGCAGAAAACGATACTACAAAAATTTGCAAGTTGTTGTTAAGCTGATTGGATAGATAAAACTGATTGCACAGCGAATCGAACACCAGCTTTTAGACAGGGAACTAAACTGTGAGTGGTGTGATCGCCGAAGTTGGATCCGCTGTGCATACCGTTTCTATCGGCTTCGCATTTTTTGGTCAAGCTATAGAGGGCTATTATTGCTCTTAAGAGTTGCACAAATAGTCTATATATAAAAAAATAAACTATTTATTATCCAGATTTTGCTGAGCATTTTTTTGGGCATATCCGGCACTAAATTGAGCAAAGCATAGAAAAATAGCCGGATTTTGGGAGGTTGAATTATTGCGACTGGTTTTCCCAAGCCTCGATCAAACCTGCAACTGCTTGGGCTTTTTTGGAGCCGCTAAATCGGTACATACGTACGCGCCCATAAGTACGGAGTTCCAATATACCTTCGGACTCCAAAATTTTGATATGCCCCGTGGTGGAGGTATAATTTATGTTAATTCTTCGCCCTATATCAGAAACGTTTAGTTGTCCTAGGGTGTAGATGAGTTTTAGGATTTTAAGACGGGGTTTAGAGGAGAAAACTTGTTCGATTTCCATTTAGAGTTCACCCTTCGCCTCTTGAAGACTGATTTGCATTGTCTGCTCGAGCTCAACTGCGGGAATTGATGGGAGAGAAATTCGGTTTGCTCTACCACGCGTTTCAGTACTAACAACCTCTGCTTTTAAGGCACCTATTTTTGAGAGGTATTGCACATAAAGCCAAACTTGTGTGTGGCTCTTGGGCAATTCAGCGTATTCTTCGCAGACGATCCCGTAGGCTTTTTCGGCTTCACTTATTGGGACGTATGCTTCTTCTTTGTTTTCTTTAAAGTAACGGGCAATTGCTAGCAGGAATAGTTTTTCATGAAATCCTAAGGAGACAAGTTCGCTTCTGCGCAAGGTGGGAAGGACAGCAGAGATTGCATTTCGGATACATTCAGCACGAACATGGCTTAACTCGGAGGCATCAGCGTATTTTCCTGCTCGCCACAGAAGCTCAATACCGAAGCGTGCGTTACCGGTCTCTGAATGTGCCAGTTCTGCAACTAAATCCACCACATCTTCCGCCACAGCGCCTATTGTAAAAGCCAAATTGATACGATCATTTAAGATATCGATAAGCTGAGATTTACCGTAACGGTCTAGACGGATTATGTTTCGCTGAAGTGTACTCTTTGCACTGTCGTCGAGTTGTTCGATAGCTTTTAGGTCCCGCATAATAAAGATAAAGGAGAGGCGTTGGGGTTTGCCTTGTCGGGTTTCATGTATGCGGGTGAGTTTGTAGACGGCATCTGAGCCTTCTTTTTCAATAAGGCTATCAAATTCATCTAGGGTTATTATCAGGGTGGTTTCTTCTTCATCGAGCACCTGCAGTAATGTGGAGAGAATTTCGTCAGCGGCATACCCTCGGGCGGGATAGTTGGCGCGAAATGCGGTAACGGTTTGATGGAGAATCGGTTGTAGACTGCCTCGGAATTCGCGACAGTTGATATGAATATAGCGGAATTTGAGGGTTTTCCTTTTGGTTTGATTTGCGAGTTCTGTGCCAAAGGTCTGGGCAAGCGCGGTCTTACCGGTACCTACATCACCGGTTAGGATGACACGCTGGGACATCCGTCCAGGATACTGCAAAAGGAAGCTGAAGAATTCAGCTAATAGACGTTGCTCTCTTTCGCGGTGTGGCAGCTTCGCTGGAATATAGTTTATATCCAGTTTGGATTCGTCTCTAAATACGCTATGTGATGAGGTCATCTGTTGCCCAGTGTATGTTCTTTTGGGGTAGTATTAATTCTTTAAACAAAAGCCTAATAAATGCATTCTGCAATCCATATTTTCCGATACATAAGATGATACCAAAATATTTCTTTTTTACAAAGGGAGTCGGCAAACACAAAGAGCAACTTCAGTCGTTTGAATTAGCGCTCCGAGACGCAGGTATACAAATGTGTAACCTAGTTAGCGTATCCAGTATCGTTCCACCTGGATGTGAACTGATTACACGTGAAAAAGGCCTCAAAATGATTCATCCCGGAGAGATCACCTTTGTCGTCATCGCCCGCAATGCAACCAATGAACCACACCGGCTTGTCGCCTCATCAGTAGGCGTTGCCATTCCTTCAGGAAAAAACCAATACGGCTACCTATCTGAACACCACAGCTTTGGTCAGACCGATGAAACAGCAGGCGACTACGCTGAAGACCTCGCAGCCACCATGCTCGCAACCACCATGGGCATCCAGTTTGACCCTGAAACTGCATGGGATGAACGTAAGCAACTCTTCAAAACCACCGGCTTAATCATAAAAACAGCCAACACCACCCAATCAGCAGCAGGCGACAAAAACGGCTTATGGACCACAACCGTTGCAGCGGCAGTTTTAGTTCCGGCAGAAAACAAGAAAGAATAAACACTATAGGATAACTAGGAATTATCCGATTTTTTCATTTTCATCATGCATAGGTTTACTTAGGCAAGAGTTCTAATCAACACCTATCCCTCAAAACCAGTCGTTCTATCTACACTTTGGTAACGGCAACATTAGGGAGCTAAGCTTAGTTTTTTTATGCACTATCTCGTCAAAGCGTTGGCCTAGTTGTTCCCAGTCAGCTTCTGAAAAATAATCCAGTCCAAAGGGTGTTAAATTTTCTTCTTCTTTGAGCCAATGAGTGTGCATGATATCGTATATGGGTATAAGTTTGTATTTCCAAATTTCTGTATCGGCGCGTTCTGTTTTTAGGGTTTCAAAGAGCCGTTTCATGTCAACATGTTCCACTTCAAGTTCAAACGCCAGTCCCCGCAACTCAGTTATCTGCATCATCTTGGGGAAAATCGTCAGCTCCTCTGCCTCATGATGTGCATAGATGTTTTGCATAACCTCTTTGAGAGCCTCTTCTCGCATCAGTCCATCATTTAGGGTCGTTTTTGAGATCTTAGCAAAAAATCGTCGGTACACATCATGATCACGTTTGATAGATTCACTAATACCCAAAACAAGTCACCTTCAAAAACAAGTACACTAAAAGAAGAAACTTGGGGGTATTTATACGTAAGCAAAATCAGGGAATAGGCGACTCGGGTTCAGCTTTGCGCTTTCTAAACAGGATAAACACATGGCCTCTAACTTCGACCAAAGCAGCCTCAGTTTCTTTTGCGGCTTTATTGGCAATTTCTTCAGCAGTAGTCAATTCTTTGAGCGCCGCCGGCAAAATCCGCACCTTAACCATCTTGTTTCTCTGCAGTTGCTTCTCAATTTCGCTTATCGACTGCGCCGATAAACCGTCCTTACCCACCCATATGGTGGGATTCTCATCTTTTAGAACGTGTCTAACATGGCGCTTCATCTTTGTCGTTATCTTACTCAATTACATTGCGCACCTTTTTTCTTAACATATAACGTGTGTGATTCTCGCAGTTTAAACATGTTACTACCACGTGAGGCTCCCTTTTTTGTTTTATCCTAACTCTACAATTAACTCCATGTATAAACAAGACGTTGCACTCTTTGCAGGTTTCACGCCGAAACTCTATCGGCAAACGGATTCGGGCAGCCATCGCAATCCGCCGTGCAGACTCAACATACACAGTAGCTAACTTGGGATTTGAGTGAGCAAAAATTTTAGCCTGCCAAAACAGTATTTCAATACGTTGCCTTGCGATCTGCTTGATGCTTGATTGTTTCATCATTCTAACATGGAAAAGCGCAGTTTACTACATAACAGTTACGCTACCTAAAAACTATCTTTGGGTCAACTCTGTTTTTAGTTGTGCAAGAGCGGCCTTCAGAGGCATCGGTTTACATTTAAGAACACGCTGGGCCAAAGACGTATCAAGCGAAGAATCTACCGGACGCTTAGCAATCCATGAGAACTGGGAAGAAGAAACCTTATCAATCAACCCCTTGTCTAAACCAAAAACATCAGCAATCGCTTGTGCAAACTCTAAACGGCTGACTCTTGTGGCACCACACATATTGTAGAGTCCAACCAAACGACGCTCAGTAGCTTCTAGAATCATCTCGGCAAGATTAGTGTTGAGTGTAGGAGTGTTCCATTGATCTTTGACAATTTTGACACGTTCTCCTCGGCCAAGAGCCTCAAGGAGCCAAAGCGCAAAATTTGCTTTTCCCGCTGCCGGAGTAGCACCATAGATTACGCTGGGACGTGCGATAAAAAATTCAGGAAGAGTTTGAACGATCTCCTCAGCAATCAATTTAGTCAAACCATAGTAGTTTTGAGGATCCGCCGCATCTGATTCTACATAAGAACCCTTTTCACCGCTTAGTACATAATCGGTGGATAAGTAAACCAAAAAAGCCTCTTCGCGCTCAGCGGCCTCCCGTATGTGCATTGTTCCATCCACGTTAACCTTCCAAGCAAAGCCCTTGTTGAGTTCACACTTATCCACATCAGTTATCGCAGCCGCATGAACCACTGCATCGGGCTTTATGCGCTGAAAAACAGCATCCACTTGCACTTTGTCTGAAACATCGAGTCTAAGAGGAGTACCATAAGCCGACTGGGCCTCAAGGTCAGATGAATAAACCTCAAATCCTCTCTCAAGGGCCATCTGGGCCAGTTTTGAACCAAAAAGCCCATTTGCACCAGTGATTAAGAGTTTCAACGTAGACCACCCATCTTCCAAGGAGTAGGATGTAAAATCACATCAGTTGCAAAGGGAGTCCACCAGGACTCATTGCTAAGATACCACTCCACCGTTGAAGCCAAAGCATCTTCGAAGATTTCGGCAGGTTTCCAACCCAATTCATCACGGATTTTTTTAGAATCTAAACTGTAGCGGACATCATGTCCCGGCCGGTCTTCTACAAAGGTTAGAAGACTTTCAGGTTTTTTGAGGCAGATAAGAATTTTTTTAACTATCGCCAGGTTAGTGACTTCGTTGCCTGCAGATATGTTATAGATTTCGCCAGGTTTACCCCTCTCAAGCACCATACCAACGGCTTTACAATGATCATTGACATGTATCCAATCGCGAACGTTAGTACCTTTGCCATAAATGGGAATTGGCAAATCACGCAATACTCGTATGATGGTTTTAGGTATGAGCTTTTCTGGAAGCTGGTAGGGACCAAAATTATTAGTGCAACGGGTGATGGAGACGTTTAAACCATAGGTCCTATGGTAAGACAGCACAAACATATCAGCTGCCGCCTTGGAAGCGGAGTAGGGATTAGACGGTTTAGGGGGGGTATTTTCTGTAAAAGAACCCTCCAAGGCTTCGCCATAAACTTCATCAGTAGATACCTGCACAAACCGGGCTTTGTGATTATGTCTTCGTATCGCTTCAAGAACCGTAAAAGTTCCCACTGTATTATTTTGTAAAAACACATTAGGATCAGAGATGCTTCTATCAACATGGGTTTCAGCAGCGATGTTTACAACAGTGTCAACTTGATGAATCACCCGGGTTAGTAGTTGTGAGTTACAGATATCGCCTTTGATGAAGGTGTAACGTCTATCATGTTCTAGACCCTGAAGGTTTGCAGGGTTTGCACCTATGCCGACTTTGTCCACATTTATCAATTCACATTCCGGATATGTGGCAAGCATGTAGCGGCAGAAACTGCTTCCGATAAAGCCTAAACCACCAGTCACTAATACTTTCATACTCATCATCACCTATGAGGGACAAAATTCCAATCCCAGCTTTTACCAACACGAAGATCGGATTGTTTTCCGTTTATACTTTGAGGAATAAGTGTTGGATCATTCCAAGCCCGACGCTCTTCGTCAGGATCAACAGAATCATAGAGCTTTGTGGTATAATACACAAGCATCACTGGTTCAGTGCCAACAGCTTTAAACCCATGCCAGTAATGCCCCGGCACTCTAACCACCTGTAACTCTGTGCCGCTGGAAACTATTTCTGTGAGTGCGGAGGTTTGTTCATCAAATGCACAGAGCTTAATCGAACCGCTCAAAACCAAAAAATAATCCACCTGGCCACGAAGGTGTCGATGCCAAGCTCGAATAACGTTAGGATAAGTAAAGGAATGATTTATCTGCACAACCACATCATCTCCAAAAAAATCAGCCCAGTCACTACGCATAGCTTCGCTAAAGAAACCACGTTCATCGACCAAACGCACAATAGGCTTAATTCTTATCCCCGCTAACATCGACGCACCTACGTCAACATAGCGGCGAAGAGTACTTATAACACTTCCCATTAAACCCGCTATACTTCGAGTTCAGAATAGTCACCCACATGCAACTTTAAGGTTCTGCCACGCGTGTTGCGGATTACTTTAGCATTTTTTCCAATTAAACTGTCCTCAAGCCGCTCCACATCGCGCACCGTAACCCCATTCTGAACCACACAGTACTCAAGACTAGAATTACAGATCTTTGAATCATCACCAATACTTGTGTAGGGTCCGATAAAAGAATTCTCAACCAAAACATTCCGACCAATCACGCAGGGACCACGAACAATACTGTTTATGATTTGAGCATCTACCTCAACCTTTACACGCCCAACAATATTACTGTTGACAACACTACCCTTAACATCAAACTGGACATACTCATCTAAAATTATAGCATTAGCAGATAATATATCGTCCTTTTTGCCTGTATCAAGCCACCAAGAATCAAGGATTTCAGCCTTCACCGCAAAACCCATGTTAATCATCTCTTGAATCGCATCGGTAATCTCGAGTTCCCCACGCCACGACGGCCCAATCCGCTCAATAGCATCATGAACTCTGTTTGAAAACAAATAGGTACCAATGATGGCAAGATTACCCATAGGGGTCTTGGGTTTCTCTACAAGCCGAACAATATTGCCCTCTTTATCCAGCTGAGCGATACCAAAACTAGAGGGAACATCCACTTCCTTGAGAATAATTAACGCATCTAAATGTTCGGCATTAAATTTTTTGATAAAACCCTCTAAACCCTGCCCTGTCACATTATCACCTAGACACATAACAAAAGAATCTTGCCCCAAAAACCCTCTAGCAGTCTTTACTGCATGCGCCAAACCCAGCGGCTGCTGTGGAACATAACATACAGTAAGGCCCCAGGCTGAACCATCAGCAACATACGCCTCAACAAAGTGACCTGTTTCAGGTGCCGTGATAATTCCCACCTCTTTTATAGAGGTTGCCGCAACCTGATCAAGAACATACCCCAAGATAGGTTTGTTTGCTACAGGGATAAGCTGTTTAGCACAGGTAAAGGTTAGAGGGCGCAATCGAGTTCCTTTGCCGCCACTAAGCACAAGAGCCTTCATATCAATCTCAAATTTTAAGAGGAAAACCAAGTATTATAGCTTACTTAACAAAAACAATATGGAAATTAATCTGATTAATATAACCAAACGCCGACAATACTCGATTTTTAAGGCATGAACCTGAAACGACAACAAATTACTGCCGTAAATTGTATAGTTATTTTGGATGTGGTTGAGATTTAGGCATAAGTTTGCCTAATATAGTAAGTACAAGGTGCAGGGGTTTACGTAATGGACCCAATCCTGCTACAATCGTCTGGATGTTTTCCAAGTCCGCCCGAGTTATGGTTCGAGTTGAAACCGCAATCAGCACAAAAACAACCACAAACACAACTACACCCAGAATCAACCGTATTGGGCTACTAAACGGCAACCAAGTGACCAAAAGATAAGTTAAAACACCAGTAACTCCAGACGATAACAGAATCTTAACAGATGACCCCCAATCCACTGAAACACCATAACGTTTCTTTATAAAACCCAAACTCAAAAACAATCCTGGAAGAACAACGACAAGAGAACTAATAATCAAACCGATAATACCAAATTGGGAAATCAATACAAACCCCAAGGGAAACCCAATAGCCGCCTGGAGAATCGACAATTTAAGGGTATATTTTGTGTCTCCTTGACTGTTTATAAGGTTACCAGCACTCAGATTACCAAGGGCCGTAAACAAATAAGATATCGACAATAACATAAGGAAAAAAGGCGCCTGCGAATAACCCTCAGGAAACAACGTATGGATAGCAGGCTCAGCAAGAGACATAACCAAAAAAGTAACCGGTACAACTAGGAGTGCAGCATACCGTACGGAATATTGGAAAACATTCTTTAGGTCAAACTGATTTTTCCGGTAATCAAGTTTTGAGAAAGCAGGAAAAAGCATAGTTGTCACCGGTGTAGCAAAGAAAACGATCAAAACAACAAAAGTTTGCGCAAGTGCATAGTTACCGATTACACTATTATCGGTAACAAAGATTGGCATAATAAGAGTATAGAAAAGGCCAAGAAAACTAACTAAAATCGTGCCTATAGAAATCGGCAAACCATACTTGAGCAGGGTCTTTATCGTTTCACCTATAGCCAATTTACCATCGGAAGGTTTAGGCAAAGATGAGTACATCACAAACATAAGCAGAACACCAGTTATGCCTGCAACTAGAACCGCCACAGAAAAACCAACTATCGCACCTAGAGTACCCAAACCCAAAATCACAAGAGCAATTATCAAACCAGTTTTAACTATTGACTGAACAATCAACATGATACTGTTAAGATGTAATCGTTCCATCCCAGTAAAGGCCGCAGTTGCCGCAGTCATCATTGCCCCACTCAGAACAAATAATGAGGCAATTTGAATTAATTGAACTATTTCTGGACGTTGATAGACGTCCGCTAGAAAACCCGAAATCACAATAGATACAATCGAAAGCACCAAACCTAAAATGAGCTCAAAAGCAAGCCCTGCAACAAAAATATTGCGTATCTTAGAAACCCCATTTTCACTATTGTACTGGGCTGTATATCGAATCATCGCAACGTTTACACCCCAGTCCCTAAAGGTTGCAATCATAGTAGGAGCAGCAATAGCGATTGTGTATAGACCCCAATTATCTGCACCCAACAACCTAACGATGATAATAGTACCAACAGATGAAATAACTGTGGATAGAACAAGACCCCAGAGCATATGAAAACCACCTTTAGCCGAAACCTTTGCCATATCAGCAGCCTTGCTCATTTTCTCTCATCCCCCGTACAGTTTTAATTTTATGTTGGTGTTGAGGTAATGTTTATCGCTTTTGGTTTTCAGGGATCAAAATCAGGGAATCACATCTAGTGGCATCTACAACAGTGACAAGTAGTTGGACCATTTCTTGTATTAGTCTGCTCGAAATTAATGCAGTTTTCATGTATTCATAAACCATGTTTCTGCGAGAATAACGCGTACAATCCCCCCAGATCCACTAAAAACGTAAAAAATGTCACACCCGCTCAGAACAGTTTTTGCACCGTAGAAATATAACAGGTTGTAACAATTTTTATATGAAAAGCTTCCGTGTACTGCAAATCAGTGGGCTAAATTGTATATTAAGAGTGTTCTATTCAATAGCTTAATAAAAAACAAGAACATACACTAAACATAGTTAGGCTATTTCCGGCTAAAAAAGACAGGATTGCGCCAGAGCAAGCCCGTGAAGGAGGACACTATGAATGGTTAACTTCCAAAAAATCTGCGTACTTCACCGCATTGCTAGACCAATAAAGCACAACAAAGGAGTAGACGATACAAGCAACAAAGGGTTCAATCGCCTTCATGCCGGAGGCTTCAGCAAAAGAACAAAAATTTTTATGACATCTGGAATTATCATTACTGTTGCGATATTGGCTTTTTTTATTTTCCTACCAAGAGATAACCAAAGCCCCCCGATGGAAGCACCGGTCAATGGAACAAATCCAACTCAACCACCCAACGACAATCAAAAGGATCTATTTGAAGGCATAAAGGACGTTCTAGATAACATCAAAGGGGTGATTAGTGAAGGATCCACTACTAAAAAGATCGGGGTCATAGAATCCGCACACGAAATAGACGATAAAACCTGGCAAACAATAGCCACATTTGCGTGGCGCTATTATGAGCCGGGTGTAGGTGTTGATGGAAACACGGGGATTCCTTGGTCAGGAACAGGTTCACCCTGCATCACAGATTGGGACTTAGGGGTTTACATCCAAGCAACTATTGACGCGGAAAACTTGGGATTGATTAACCGCACTGGGACATGGGGATTTAACGAAAGAATAAACAAGGTTTTAGACTGGTTAGAAACTCGTGAACTAAACAATGCCGGCTATCCGTACTGGTTCTATCGATCAGATACCGGAGAGAATTGGCATGAAAACTCAGACAAGGTCCCAGATGACTATGTTGACATCGCAGATACCGGTCGTTTGTTTGTCGCATTAAACAATCTAAGAGAATATCCGGAATACACCTCGAGGATAAATAATATAGTCCTTCACGGTCAATATTACAACCGAACTAATTATGCCAATATAGTTCCCACACTAAAGGACCAAGCAGAAACAGATACAAACATATATGCATACTACATAATTAGTGGCTTTGCAGCTTTTTGGCCAGAACTTAAGACTGCATCTACAAAAATACTAGATAATATATTTTCATCAGAATATATTACAGTAAGCGGCGATGTTACATTGCCTAAAACAAGAATTTCAGGTGAACCTTTGCTTTGCGCATTTTTTGAAATAAAAAACAATGATCCCAGAATAGCAACCTTGGTAAATATGACATACTCAGCACATGAAGCTTACTATAACATAAGTGGTAAATTCCGTGCATTTGGTGAAGGCCCAACCGATACGACAGGCGATTGGCAATGGGAATGGGTGGTGTTACCTGATGGTCGAACCTGGACAACGCTAAACAGCGCCCAAGAAACAACAAACCTGCCGCCGATGATTTATACAAAAATTGCCTTCGGTTTCTTAGCCATTTACAACACTAACTACACTAGAAACATGTGCATCTACCTAGAACAAAACACACAAGACCCCGTCTACGGATTTGATCACGGAGTTGATGAAGCAGGGAAAGCCCTACAAGGACAAGGTATCCTTACAAACGGATTAATCTTAAGCGCAGCACGGTACTATCTAGAAAACCATCCCTAAGTATTACAGTTCACAATCAGAAAAAAGACCTAACCTACCGGTGTACATGCATCTTTTGTTATTGCCCTAAACCGATAGCAGAAAATTTTAATTTTTTGCGGAACTTTTGGGGGTCATAAATGCGTCGACCATCAATAAGTATAGGTTGTTTCATATTAGCGTTAAAGAAGTCGGGGGTTAATTTTTTAAATTCAGGCCACTCGGTCACAAGAATACAGCAATCGGCATCCTTGAGGCACCCCGCTATAGAGTTTGCATAACATATGGAATCTTTAAAAATAGCCTTAGCCGTCAGAAGCGCAACCGGATCATAAGCAACAACACAGGCACCCGCCTCCAACAGTTGGTTAATGATGGGGATAGCCCGGGCTTCTCTCATGTCATCCGTATTAGGCTTAAATGCCAAGCCCAAAATAGCGATTTGCTTACCTTTAAGCGTACCAAGCTGTTGTCTGCAAAGATTCACGACTTTAATCGGCAGTTTTTTGTTAACATTTTCAGTTGCATCCAAAAGTTCAGGCGTATAGCCAAACGCTTCTGAACAGGCAATCAATGCTTTCACATCCTTAGGAAAACAGGAACCGCCATATCCCAAACCTGCATCTAAAAACTGTGAACCGATCCGCTTATCTAAACCCATTGCTTCCGCTACAACTTGCACATCAGCACCGGGAATTTTTTCGCATATATTGGCAATGGTGTTTATGAAACTGATTTTTGTAGCTAACATGGCGTTGCTAGCATACTTGATAAGTTCAGCAGTTGAGAGGGTAGTTTGAATTATAGGAGGCACCTGGGGACTATAAAATTCGCAGTATAGCGCTTCAACTCTGCGACCTGCCTGCGTGTCATGCGAACCAATGACTATTCGGTCAGCATTTAGGGTATCTTGGAAAGCGGAACCTTGACGCAAAAACTCAGGGTTCATGCATAACCCAAAGTCTACATCACATTTCTTGCCTGATTCTCTTTCAATAATGGGTAATACAACGCTTTGGGTTGTTCCCGGCACAACTGTACTTTTGATTATTGCTATGTGATAATCGGTTTTTTGTTTTAGTGCTTTTCCTATGTTGACAGCGGCAGATTTTATGTATGTGAGATCTATACTGCCGTCGGAATTACTTGGGGTTCCCACAGCTACGTAAGTAAAATCTGTTTCCATTACAGCCCTATCAGTTTCGCCAACTAACCCTTTCAACGTACCCTTTTGTACGCTCTCAGAGAGTTTTTCTTGAATGCCAGGCTCAAAGAAAGGAGGGATACCACGATTTATTTTATTGATTTTTTCTACATCAATATCACAGGCAACAACACTATACCCTCTGCTTGCCAGACCCACCGCAGTACATAAACCAACATAACCAACACCGATAACAGAAATTTTTGGTCGTTTACTCAAACGCGATACCCTCAGAGTTCAACAATAGTTTGGATGAGTTATCGTACTAAATATATATAGGTTAACACAACACAAGAGAACAAAAGGGAAACTCATGGTTCAGAAGGTAATCATTCCAGCAGCTGGTCTAGGAACCAGGTTGTTCCCAGCCACCAAAGAACAACCAAAAGAGATGCTCCCAATTTTCTCCAAGACATCACACGGCGACATGATGGTTAAACCGGTGGTACAATTGGTCTTTGAGCAACTACATGAAGCAGGGCTCAAAGAGTTCTGTTTTGTGGTCGGCAGAGGCAAACGCAGTATAGAAGACCACTTCACCCCTGACACCGACTGCATACAAACACTTGAAGAAGCGGGTAAAAACGGGCAAGCTGCAGACCTAGAAAGCTTCTATGCTAGACTCGATACTTCAACTATCATGTGGGTAAACCAGCCTGAACCCAAAGGCTTTGGAAACGCGGTTTTGATGGCTCAACCGTTTATCCAAAACGAAAGTTGTCTTGTCCATGCCGGCGACAGTTGCATCATATCAAAAAACATGGATTATGCAAAAAAACTGCTCGATAGTTTCCAGCGATTTAACGCAGATGCAACATTCCTTGTCATAGAAATAGATAATCCTAAACAATACGGCATCGTTGAAGGAGAAGAAGTAGAACCGGGAATCCTAAAAGTAAAAAAGGTTGTGGAAAAACCGGAGAATCCTAAAACAAACCTGGCAATAATGGCTATGTACGTTTTTCACCCCGTCATTTTTAAGGCCCTAGAAGCCCTTCAACCTGGAAAAAACGGTGAAATACAACTAACCGATGCTATCCAAAAGCTTGTCGAATGGAACCTAAGAGTATACGCCGTGAAACTAGATGACAACTATAAACATTTAGACATAGGCAGTCCAGAAAGATATTGGGAAGCATTAGAGTTATCGTATAAACAATTCTGCAGGAAACAAACAATGTGATGGACGATATTATCCGCAAAGATCTTGAAGATATAAAGGAAATTGTAAAAGGGGATATATTCACAAACAAGAAAGTGCTCGTTACCGGCGGTGCCGGTTTTATAGGCAGCTGGATATGTGATTGCATCATCGATTTCGGTGCCCAAGTAACGGTTGTTGATGACTTATCAACAGGTAAAATAAAAAACATAGAACAGCGCATTAAACAAGTTCAAGTAAGGTTCGTTCAAGCTGATATTTGCACTTTTAAAAGTGACGAAAAATTTGATTTCATTATTCACCTAGCAGGGCATGCATCACCAGACGAGTACCAAGCGCACCCAATCGAAACACTGCAAACCAGTGCCGTGGGTACGTTTATCATGGCTGAACTTGCCAGGAAAAATGATGCACCCATTCTCTTTTCCTCGACTTCTGAAACCTATGGTGACACAGAAATAATTCCTACACCTGAAACTTATTGGGGGAATGTTAACCCGATTGGTCCACGATCCTGTTATGATGAAGGAAAACGGTTTGCGGAAGCGATGCTTATGGCTTATAGGAAACAATATGGATTGGATGTTAGGGTTCCAAGAATTTTTAACTCATATGGACCACGTTTACGCGAGGACGGATTATACGGCCGGGCTCTATCACGGTTCATTAACCAAGCATTAACAAAACAGAACATAACGGTCTATGGAGATGGAAAGCAAACGCGATCATTCTGCTATATTTCAGATACTGTGACAGGGCTTCTTTTGCTAGCAACAAAGGCGGAGGCTATCGGAGAAGTTGTGAACGTCGGTAACACCCAAGAAGTCACTATACTTGAGTTAGCACAAAAAATTAAAGAAATAACAAAAACAGAATCCGACATTGTGTTCTATCCGTTGCCTAAAGATGATCCAAAACGGCGTTGTCCCGATACGACAAAACTGGAAAAAATTGTTGCTTGGAAGCCTAAAATTGAATTAGATGAAGGGCTCAAAAAAACAATCAAGTGGTTCGCAGAATAGCAACTTAGCATCGCACAGATTTTTCTTTTTCCGGTAATTATAAACAGTCTAGCTTAATGTACAGCAACATTTGAACACTTATTATTTTTTTAAAATATATATTTATGAATATAAGGAGTGAAAAGATTTTTGTGGAAGCCCTTGGATTTCAGTTCCGAATGAACGCTGGTCACAGTTCGGAAATGAAGAGCTAATCGCTTCGTATATGTACTTTTAAACGAGTGCTATGTTCCTATGCGGGACCAAAGTTCGGTTATATTTATCTTAAACATGTGACGGCTGATTTCTTTATCAGAGACTTTTCGCACGCAATATTTTATTTTGAGATGTTGATGCCACATGTGTTTGAAATGTTTAATATCCCATATTAATGCCTGAACAATCGACTGAAAAGACGAGTAGTTATTAGTTAAAGAATATACCAATAATTGTGACAAATCAAATGCAAATATAAATGGTAAGAAACGTAACTGATAATACAGGCCATAATTTTTAATTGTGATCATTATCCTATTTTTTTCACGATGAAAAAGTACCCTGCTCAAGTTACGAGGGGTACCCGAAACTCTATGGTAGGTAATACATTTTGAAACACAAACCACCTCATGACCGCTCAACCATATGCGCCAGCACAAATCAACATCATCAAATCCAAAATGATACATGGGATCAAGTAGGCCAATTTTTTTTAACAACACGGATCTTATGAACAAAGCAGTCGTTCCAGAGGCAAAAATCGGAATAATTTCACGGTCATATTGACCAAAATCAATTTGATTTTCTCCTATTTGATGATTAAATCCACAACAGTCAATAAACGAACCAATACCTTGAAGTCGTTTACGTTCATTCATAAAATATTGTTTTGAACCCGCAGCACCAATTTGCGGGTTGTTTTCCATGACCTTAACCATGCTAGATAGCCAGTTAGGACCAAGTTCAGTATCGTTATTTAAAAGAAAGATATAGGAAGCACTTGGATTTGCATTCCGGATACCGATATTATTCCCTTCAACAGCACCAGAGTTATAATCATTTTGTATTATCTTAATTCGAGAATCATATCCAAATTTGGTTTTGATGTATTCTACACTGCCATCGGTTGAGGCATTATCAACAAAAAGTATTTCGAAATTAGTAAAATCTTGATCAAGAATCGAGGATATACACATGTCAAGAAATCGTTTACCATTAAAGTTCAAAATTATTATTGAGACTACCGGTGAGCAAATGAGCATATTACCACAAGGAAATGCTAAGCAGGCTTTAAAGCATTATTTAACTTAGGGGTAGGACGATTTCTTAGTTTGTTTAAACTTACTATGACTACGTAAATAGAAAGAGTTATAATCGTTATTAGTGACAGCGCAAAACTGATCACATAAACTGTTTGGGGTTCATAATAAATTTCAATCGGCACATTTCCAGTATAATTAACATACCAACAGTTGAATCCGTTTATGTCTGTATGATCCAATATTTTAGCCCCGTTTATTGAGGCAACCCAACCGGAGGAATAAGCTTGATTAAATATTATGTAAAATGGATCAGAAGAGGTCGCGTTTATTTTATAGGATGTCGGGTCATGATATATAATATCAATCAAGGTATTCGTGCTGTTAGTATAAACAATGGGTTGTGCAAAAGAATTCTGATACACTACAACATTGGGATATTCTTTCACTTTTTCCATACCTTGCTGAGCAGATAGGCGATTGAGAATTTCAGCGGTGTCATAAGGAGCCTCAACATTTGTATAAACAACAATGTATTTTATACTTTGATTTCCCCAATACTCAGCAACTTGGGTATCCCCTTCAAATAACTGATCAAGAAACATAGACGCATTTGTAGGCCAAACATAAGGTAAATCGTTAACCTGAGTAAAAATCACACCATTGACTCCTTCAAAGGGTAATGAAAAACCCGGCGAATCGATAATCTGGGGATGACTTAAGGATGGAGGAATGTAGAATACAAAATAATCAGTACTGGCCGCGATATCTCGTGACCAATCGATATATTCAGAAGGGACTTCGTATAGATTCAGCTTAGTTGGAATTCCAGAAGCCGCAGGTCCTGAAGCCGCACCCATCCACCAAGGAGCACCAGCAACAATTAATAAAACAAAAATAATCATGAAACTCGCTATTTTAACAAAATACTTTGAGAAATTTACACGTAAACCAACCAATTTTGACAACGTACTGTTTGAAAATCCGATTAATATCGCCAAGCCAAGGCTTGCGGGAGCGAGAAAAATACTTGGCGCCTCAAAAATATGTCCATAAGGTAAATTAAAAACAAGATAATGGAAGTTGGAATATATGAAATAAGGCAAAAAAGATGACAGATAACACAATAGAGAAAAAAGAACATATCGATTATTGAGTTTTAATAACGAAAACGAAATTCCCAGAAGAATTGGCAAAAAAGAAAAGAAAACAAGTTCTACCGGAAAATATGTTTCAAATTGAAAATTAAATGTACTACCCCACAGCCTAATTGGATTTATCAAAATCGAAAAATTTTCAAATTGAGTAAACGTAGGGAGAAAAAATTCACCTTGATAAAACGAAGTGATACCAGCATGATTCGGAGCAGTAAAGAAAGTCAAGGTGGTCAAAAACCAAACAGACAAACAAGCCACAATAAAAACAACACCCCTACGAATTATGTGCAAACAACCTCTAGATTCAAAAATTATAAAAATTAAACTAAACAAAGGAAAAACTAGAATAAATGTGGGTTGAATTGTCGATAATGACAATATTAAACCACCAATTATCAAATAACGAGAGTCACTTGTTTCCAAATATTTCTTCACAACTAGAATCATTAGCGGAAGGAGATTATAGGCGAGCAAGTAAAACATCCATCCAAATACAAGCCAATCAAATACAACCGCAGTTGTCATAAAAAACAGGCCTGCCAAGAACGAAGATAAAAGGCCTAAACGAAAAGAACGAGCTAGAGCATACGTAGTAACCCCACCTAAGGAAACAAGAAAAACCGCCAACAACTTTAGTTCAATCCCACCGACAAACCCAAGAGGAGCTAAAACACCATTTATAAGAGGGAAAAAAGGAAAACCCCACCGTCCAACATAATGGCCACCAAACCCTGTACGAACCCACACATGGAAAAAAGAACTAGCATAGTTAACAGCAGCATCGGACGTAATAGGTACTGCCCAGTCCTGTTGTGCAACATCTCCACGACTCATTAATAAACCAAATAGGAAAAAAACAGAAAGCACAAGATAACCGGATACAGCTAAGAAAGAATCGCGAACTTTATCAGTATGCAAAAAGTTGACAAAACCTTGAATATTCATTTAGACTTACACCACAACAGGTCAGAGAGAAAAATTATTTTGAACACAACGAAACAAAAAAAGTTATTGTAAACAACAATTATTGAGAACACCTTTCAGAAGAATTAACTCGTGATTTGCGACAATATTCCAATCATATTTTGAAACAACACACGATGCCTCTTTACCGATCTTAGAACATAATTCAGCGTTTTCAAGCAGTTTAATAATTTCTTGAGAAAAAACACTAACATCGCCCAATGGAACTTTTATCATCCCCTGAGGAAAAATTTTCTCATAAACAGGCAAATTCCACGCGATGACAGGCAAACCACAAGCCATAGCCTCAGCAGCAACGATACCCCAACTTTCATAAGTACTTGGAAATATAAGCATTTTACTGGAATGTAACACGTTTATTTTGCCGGCCTCATTTAATGCACCCAATATTTTGATGTTACCAACCATTCTTTTGGCTAATATAGCCTTCTCAAGTTCAGAACGCAATTTTTCTGGACCACCACCCACTATAGCCAGCTTCGCGGCAGGTTTTTCCTTACAGACCATTGACCAAATATTCACTAGATCAAAAAGTCCCTTTTGCATATGAAACCTACCTACAAAACACGCATCAAATGTATGATGATTTTCAGAAAACTCCGCAATATTGAATTTTTCTACATCAATACCATTATTTACCAAAACAATTTTTTCTTGTTTTATTCCAAAATTAAGCAAATAATTTCTAATATCAGAATTTACAACAAAAATTACATCGGCCCACCATTTCATCATAATAATTGAAACTATTTGAGCCATTTTATAAAAGAGGGCATTTTTGGACAACTTTATTGCCACTTTTTCGCCAGACCCATTCAATTGGAAAAACGGATTAGGCGCTATCAAATGTATCATTGAAACCCATTTACATTTTTTATTCTTAAATTTTTGAAAAAAACCAGGAAAGACATCAGGAAGAAAATCAGAAGAAGAATACAAAACAGTGTTTTTATCTACGGGATAAATAAGACGAAATACTGACAATAATCGACGAACATACAATAAAATAACATCACCAAATACAACATTAGATTCAGAAGTAGTCACAATAGTTTTGGAATTTAGACCCCTATCCCTACAAAAATCCTTTCCCAGTTTAGAAGTTACAACAGTAATTTCCAAACAACGGTCCTCATTTAACCGCTTCATTACTTCAACGAATCTAACATCAGCACCACTCACTCCGGAAGTGTAAGTGTTTAAAAAACCAATTATTTTTGTTTTTTTAGCTTCAGACATTCCACATCAGACAAAAATTAATCAAATTTTTTTATTAAAATCCCAAAAACAAACGAACAACTTTGAACTCCCTTCATCAACAAAATACCGATAAAATGAGAGGGATCTACAAAAAAATAGCCTTTATGTCTGAAAAAAGACGGTCGAAATATCGAAATTTGTTTTAACCCACTAGATCCATGTTTTTTTGTGAATAAACCAAGCGAACCAGTTTTTCCATATTTAACCATTCTCCGAACAATTTCGCTTAAAGATGACGCCTCACCAAGATGCCAAAGTGCAGAAGTTTTTAAAGAGACCGTTTGAACCCCAGAGCTGATTAACCGGTTATGAAGGTCATAATCTTCCCAAGCAACAATACGCTCATCATATCCATTTACGGCCAAAAAAATTTGTTTGAAAATGAACCTTGGAGCTACATTAACCATATCATCGATTAACATCTTTTGTTCTAGCATCCTACAAGAAACCCAAAAATTTTGTGGACCATGCAAATGTGGGAGAACCGGAATTATAACCGCTTGGGCCCCATCAAAACATAGTGAAAGACACTTTTGAATAAGATCAGTATCTAAAATCATATCTGAATCGACACGAAGAAGATATATTCCTGAAGCACATTGAGCACCATAATTCATTTGTGCCGATCGTTCAGGACCTTTTATTAACGTTTTTGCACCAAGACTTTCGGCAACAGCTCTTGTTCCATCAGTACTATGGTTATCGATAACTATAATCTCCACGTTTTGATAAGTTTGAGCCTTTACCGAATTGATACAGGCAGCGATCGTAAACACGGAGTTATAAGTCGGAATAAGAACAGAAACTAAAGGCTGGTTTTGACTTAAAGAAGAAGAGACTCTTTCACGATTATTTATCTTTGCCAAAGTCTTTCACATGACCTAGAACCTTTGATAGACCTTTAATGGAGTATTTGATATCTCTTACAGAACGTATTCTAACAAGCTGTCTTAGCATATATTGAGGCGTTAAGAACACCTTGTATATTTCATCACAAAGTTTCATAACCTCTTCAGGCGTCATGTCAGGAGTCGTCATTACGGGCTCTTTCATATCAAAGCGTTCATAATCTGTTAGATCGAATCTAAACCATCCATTTTTTTGTGCTTCTGCATATAGCTTGCTTCCCGGATAGGGAATAACGACAGTAGATTGTAATGTTACTGCCCAGCCTTTCTGCATCATCGTTTTTGCGGCGCTGAGGGTATTTTGCGCATCTTGCCGGGTCTCCCACGGATAACCCACCATGATAGTTATGTGTGGTTCAAGCCCTTCTTCTCGAGGTATCCTGCATTCGTTTATTATACCATCAATTGTGGTCCCTTTGTTTAAGCGATCAAGTGTAGCTTGACTTCCTGATTCTACGCCAAACAGCAACATCCTAAAGCCCGCTTTCTTCATCAACTGATAATCTTCGCGTTTCAAAGCGCCAAAGCGCATGTTACAACTAAATTGGATTTTTTTGTTGTAACCCCGCTCAATCATCAAATTAGCGAATTGTCTGAGCCATTGCCCTGCTGGAAAACAGCCTGTGTCGTCAAACACTGTCTTAACGCCATAGCGTTCAATGAGTAAACCTATTTCGTCAGCTAACCGTTCAGGCTTCATTGCACGGAAAGTTGGATAGAGGGTAGGCCATGAGCAGAAGGTACAACCGCCGTCTTTTCGCCACCAGCAATCACGCCCCACCATGGTGTAGACGCCAGGGACCACTTTAAAGTTACCGTTCCGTTCGTTGTAGAGTTGCCACTTGGTTAACTCTCGGTTAATGAACGGTAATTCATCTAAATTATGATCTAATTGGAATTTCCCTGTATTTTTGATGATAGAATTTTCACGGAACCATATGCCAGGTTCAAGCTTGGGGGTTTTTTCACTTAGGAAATCTACCAAGTTTAATGATAGAAAATCATAATCTCCGCCGGTTAAAATAAAATCTGCTTTGCTTTGTTCCATGGACTCTAAGGGAAGAGCGGTAACATGATCACCAACTAAAACGACCTTTGAGGAGGGAAGAACATCTTTCAGGTCATTAATAATGGCCCAATGCTTTTTAACTACCGGCGTTTTTGTTTCAAGAATAATTACATCAGGGGTAATACACTCTAAGTTAGTAAGCCATTGACTGTATGTTTTCTCTTCTGCAATCCCGTCATCCCAAATAACCTCGTGACCGGCATTTGCTAACAGTGTTGCAGCATATGCGGGGACAACGGGATAGATGTAGGTTGGCGAGTTGAAATATTGGAATTGTCTATTTTGCGATAGCAGAGGAACACCTTTTTCAGAATGGATAGGGGGGTATGAAAGAGCAATTTTCATCGTTTTAAGTCACGCTTTAAGAGTCCTGAGAGAAAGAATAGCCCATACACTATATGGGTCACTATTATACCTAACCATACGGTGAATAGCAATTTGGAACGTTTAACTTGCAATACCGCAGCAATAAAGCTTGCAATGAGATATGCAGTTAAACCAAATAGGAAAATGCTAAGGAAAAACGGGTTGAACAATGAAAACAGTAGGCCAGCAAAGAATAAAGAGACTATCAATGAAGGAACAAAATAGGTAACCTTTACAGAGTTTTCGGGGAATTTTTTTACGAATAACCCTCGGTGCTGTCCGAAGCGTGAAACCTGTTTAAGATGTGATTTGAAGAGCGCGCGTCTATGATGATAGACTACCACCTCAGAAGAGTCTATGAGTTTTTTACCGGTTTTTTTTATGGCTAGACACATAAGGGTATCTTCGCCGGGCCAGTATTTTTCATTCCAGCCACCCGCTATGATTAGAACGGATCTGCGGGCGATAAAGTTGCAGGAATGGATGTCGTCTGATTCAACGCTATTTGTTGTCTTATACCGGTTTGATAGACAGCCAACCATAAAAGAAGAAAGAACATAACCGCCGGCTTTTTGTCGTAAATTATCTTCGGGCGGGGTTAATCCAGGCCCTCCAACACCACCAACTAAAGGGTCAGATAGTATTTTTAATGCGTTTATTAGCCAATCGCGCCGGGGATAGGCATCATTATCAATGAACGCACAGAATTCACCAGTTGAATGCTCTATACCTGAATTTCTTTTTACACCGGGAGACACGGCACCAGTAGGGATTAATTTGATACCTTCAAGAGCGTCTGATTGGAAGTCAGGTAACACTATGATCTCAAAGTTTTCATAATCTAGTTGTTTACATCCTGCGATGGATTCTTTTGTATATTCATCAATCTCTTTACATGGGATGATTATCGATACAAGCGGTTTCACTGACATCATCAGTCACGGATAGATGGAAACATGTTTCTTAAAACCATTCTTTGTCTGAACCGGGCGTTGATACCAATGGATGATTCTGAGCCTGTATGCGATACCCAGTAAATCCATAAACATATGCCACATCTCGGTCGGTTTAAACTTAGCCTCTAATTTAATGTCTACCGGCATTTCAACGACTTTTAAACCGTAGAGATTAGCCACAGCCAGTAATTCCACATCAAAGGCATAACGTTTAACGGCTAAACGGGGAATGATATTGATAAAAGCGCTCTTTTTCATTGCTTTGAGTCCTGATTGAGTATCCTTCAAGGGTACACCTGTAAAAATACGGACAAGCGCATTAAAGCATTCACTTAGGATTCTTCTAGATAGGGGTACTTCGACATATGATTGTTTGTGTTTTTTGGATGCGATTACTATGTCAGCTTTTTTTAGGGCGTTAACGTAGTCATGTATTTTTTCCAAATCGATTTCCATATCACTGTCTGTGAAAAAAACAACGTTTCCTTTGGTGTTCATAAAACCGGTTTTGACTGCATGTCCTTTGCCCAAGTTTTTGCTGTAGCTTATAATTTTAACATGATTATTTTTGACAGCATATTTTCTTGCGTTTACTAAAGTTTTATCGGCACTGCCATCGTTTACTACAACTATTTCGTATGAAGAACATTTTTTCATTGCAACAGTATCGATTGTTCCCAGAGTGCCTTCTATGAAGTTCTCTTCGTTGTATGCAGGAACAACAAATGAAAGTTCAACTTGACTCATCAATCAGCCTCCGTTTCATTGGTTTTTTTGTATTTTAAAAAGGAAACAAGTTGTAATGCTACACCGATAATTAAAGCGTAAAATGCATAGACCGTAATGGAATTTGCCATGTATGATAATCCGGTTGATATGAAAACAGATGCACCCATCAAGAGTATTAGAAATACAAGTAAGAAGGGTAAGCCATAGTTTCTTTTGATATACCCCTTGATTTTAAGCGATATTTTGCTTGAGACAATTTGGTGTATCATACAATATACACTGTTTATTTACTAATTAGAGGCGTTACACGTACCATAACTACCATCAATATTGGAATAGCCAGATTATAAAGTGAATGTTTTGTCAGCATTAACTTGTAAAACACCCAAGAATTTTATGAATGAAGAATCATACGCCCAACCGCTAGCGGAGAGATTCCCGAGCTTTTGACACATTATACTTATCTTCTGCGCCAAGGGCATACCGACCTCATAGAAACGACTTGAAGGGTCTTTAATCGCATTTTCAAGCTTCCCCAAAATCTCCGTCACACTTTTTGCCAATTTTGCACTGCGAACGTTATCTATCACTTTTATTGTTAAATCAAGAAGTGCTCTATCGATTCTTTTCAGTACTCTAAACCAAGCACCAGATCGCATCGCTTTAGTTTTCATAACCAACAATTGTTTTTTGTTAGGGGAAGAGGTAATAGCCACGTACATCGCCTTTTCCAGAGGTCCACCCCTTTAATCAGATAGAAATATTTATTTATTATGTCTCTAAAAGAAAGACTTACCAGTTGTCAGTTATCAGTTATCAGTTATGACAACCCACAAATAACAAAGATTACAAACAGCGCCTAAACCCAATACAACAAACCACACATTTACCATCACGTCAACCAAAAAACGCAACCTCAAAAAACAACCGAAGCAACACCTAGTCATAAAAGTAAATTGCAATTCTTTCACTTCTATAAATCTCCTGAAACACAGAAGGCAATGATGATTGGGCGTACCAACCCTCCCCATCTATCCACCAAACCAAAAAGATTTGCGCATACCCGTCCTGTTTAGCTATCGATGCCGCCTCAACCGGATCACCAAAATCATAATTTACAACCGCAACATCATTAAGGGTAAGTAACGCCCAGCTATAAAACACAGTATGTGTCAACAAAAGATCACCAGGTTTTTTGTTTTCCTCAAACCATCGCAACGCATTGATTGTACCCTGAAAATCAGCGACAGAAATTGTGTTCTGTTGCATCGAAGTTGGAATTTGATAAGAATAAGAGTTGATACATTGAGGCGAAAAGTAGAAAAAGGGCCGCTCGGGAGGACTAAAAAGATATCCGAAACTAAAAATAACAGTAGATAGAACCAAGTAAAATATTGCAATTTTTTGTGCAGTAATTTTAAAACGCTTCCATCTTATTACTCTAAGACCGCTCACAGCATCAACTACAAAAAATGCAAACGGATAAACCAGAAGTAACAACCACCGATAAGGACTTACAAAAGCAAAAGGAAGCAACAATAAAAATAAACTCAACACAAGCCAACACCTTAGCTGAAAATCACAAAGGCGTTTAAAACCAAACACCACCAAGGGCAACAGTGGAAGAAAACAGAACAAGAAAAAACCAACTTCACTTAGTAACATATCAGGATAAGAAGAAAAACCAAGCCAACCACCCAAAAGCAATTCAGTACTTGTTGTATAATCTTGAAAACCAACAGACACCGCAGCAAAAAAATAAACAACTAAAGCAAAAACAGCCGCAGGAAAAGTTGTAACAAGCAGAATAACAGATTTGCGGAAGTCTTTATAAAACAGGTCATGGACTACTGTAAAAACAACGACTCCAAGCATTATCACAGCAACAAGTTGATGCGATAGAACAACTGCTACCATCGCCAGAGACAGGACAACGCACCGTTTCCATGAACCACCCTTAATTTGAGTGAGCAACGTTAGGACAATAAACAAAAATATGAGACCCAACTCAGTTCTCAACATATCCCAAGAAATCCTCAGTGCCACAAAATAGATGGTCCCTAAAAGAGCAGGCGCCAAACTTTTGAGTGACGACCACCCCAAGCCTTTATGAGCATAACAATAAATTGATAAACCCAATAAACCAAGAAGTAACGGCGAGAGCACTTTAAGAGCGACAATAACAGACATACCAGCACTAACTAGCGACATAAGAAAGGCATAGAATAATGGCGCAACCGCAAGATAACGCCAAAAATCGATACCACCATACAACCATTCAAGAGTATTTGGAGCATAAAAACCCATAGTATCAAAACCAACAATATAGGGACCCACCAACACCTCAGGTATGATTCTAACAATGAGAGGCAAAAGAAAAGCCAACAAGGGAATAAGATACCATTTTTTAGTTATGAACATAAACAGAGAATTGTCAGCAGTCACGATAAGTCTCCAATCAAACAACTATGCAGTATAATAACTTAACCTCAAACCCTAAATGCCTTACGCCCAAAACCCCGCACGCATATACTACAGCAAGACTTAACCCACAACCTAACCCTTGACTTTTTGATTAATCAGCAGATAACCATCATAACTGCACTATCGATTATGACATGATTTAATTATTAATTTATTTTTAGATATTTCATAATAGATCGCGTAATCTTGTATCATAGCGTCAAAGATTTTCTTTGGGGAACAACTAAAGCATTTGGTCATCTCCAAAAACGGCACTTCAACGCGCCGTTTATTTGCTACTCGCGTGTATTTTCAAGCGGCAAGCGATTATCATTTGAATCTATACAGTTATACCGGGCAACACAGACAACACTAAACGGTATGCCCCAATAAATATTAGACAATATAGACACTCTTTGGCCCGCACAAAAGTCAACGCGTCATAAAAGTTTATTAGGACTCATAGAAGATTGAGTGGGCAGATAAGTTAATGATAAACCTGTTTATGAAAAAGTTATTTTACAAATTTGTTCCTTTTCCAATAAGGATGGAAATTGAGCAATTTATATTGCGTTATGAGACAAAGTCTTCAAAAAGGTACATCGAACGTCAGGAAGCATATTTTAAATATCATATAGATGAGTTTAGGTTTAATGACGAAAGAAAGGCAGACATATTGAGGATTTTTTCATTTTTAAAGAAAAATGGCGCCACTACGTTTCCCGATATGGCTGATTCAATCCGTAAAAAATATTTTACCAGGAAACTTGAAATTAAGAAGGATCTGACCTCAGGTTTATTTTATGTTTTGATTGATAACAATAAAAAGCTTTTTTATAAAAGAGATAATAATGAAAAATCAGTGTATCGCGCATTTAATTCTGTATCGCTTGAACAGGATTATGCTTCGCCACACAGATATTTAACAAACGACCAATATTTTGTCGGCGTCACAACTCCAGAGACTAACCAAGTTGGTCGCAGAGAAGACAGCTTTGGCGTGACTAATGGAGGCATTGTTATTGATGCGGGGGCCGCTGAGGGTAATTTCGCGTTAAGCGTTATTGAGAAGGCAAGCAAAATATACATCATAGAAAGCGATGCTGGATGGTGTGAAGCATTAAAACACACGTTTTCACCCTATAGAGAAAAAATCATCATAATACAAAAACACTTATCCGATGTTAGCGATAAGGATAATATCACATTAAACGATTTAATTGAAAAGTATCAGATAAACAAAATAGATCTTTTAAAAATGGACATAGAAGGATTTGAGAAGCAAGCACTACAGGGTGGAACAACAAAAAATAAAGCATTTTTTGCAGATATCAACAAACTGGCCATATGTACATACCATAATCCCGAAGATGAATTTGAAATTTCAAAATTCGCAACACAATACGGTTATAAAAGTCATTTAACCCAAGGCTACATATTTTTCCCAGATGCCAACCCCACCCCAATTAGAAAAGCAGTTCTAAGAGCATACAGAGAAAATAAGGGACACTAAACCACTCGCCTACATAGAATAGGTTAGTAGATGTAGCATAGGTGTTTGTTTTAGGATTCATTAATTCCTTTGAGTAATTCAGCCGCTCAGCGTTTGTACATACTACCTCATCAAGCATAACATTATGTTGGCAATCCAAAGCAGAAAGTTTAATCAAAAAACTTAAAGTATACATTGCTAAATGTATCGGTACTGGTGGCGGGGTATCCGAGCCAGGTCTAAATAGGGCCAGATTAAACTATTGCCCCTAAGATATGGAGGAGGACTTAAGATCCTCTGGCGCAGGCCTTCGTGGGTTCAAGTCCCACCCCCGCCACCATTTATAATATAAAATGCAAGAATTTTGTAAATAGCGATAATCGCGGTTTTTGGTAAGTTTGATTGCTTAGATACCGCTCTTTTTCTGAACAGTTTATGTCCATCAAAGGCACATACAAATTCAAAACCTGCCTCAATACAAGTAACAAGCTTCGGCTTCAGTTTGCAATATTGGAGGGTGAGATAATTTTGGGAAAAAGCATGTTAATAATCAAAATTTTTTTGAACCTCCAAAAAGGCTCTTGACAAAAGTTATTATGGTAAAATACCCATATGTTAACAAAAGCGTGGTTAACAAAATTATGGACTACCGGCAACTTGCCAAAGAACATTTAGCAAACATGCAATTACCGGGCAAAAGGTGGCAAACAGATTTCAGCAGGATACCCAGCAACGATTTTATTTTGCTCTATATCGAGCTACGACAGGAAGTGCTTCCTAAGGATATAAGCAATGCAATGAGCGTTAGTACGGCGAGGATTGCAGTAGCGTTAAATGAGCTTGCTGAAAAAGGGCTTATCACTCGTGAAATAGATGATAACGACAGGCGGCGCATAATAGTTAAATTGACGCCCAAAGGAAGAGAATTTTCAGCGGAGCAAAAACAAAAATTTATTGATGATATAGCCTGCTTTCTCATAAAGTTGGGCGAACACGACGCGAAAGAATTTGTGCGGATAATGGGTAGAATCGCAGAAATAGTGAGAAGAGACAAACCACAAGTCAAGAACAAACAGATCAGAAATGATTACAAAAACATTTAAATCGCTAATCATAATAGTAACTAACTAAATTAACAAAATTGCTAACTGCAATAGTAAATAACCAAATTTACAAGAGGGGTAAAGGGCAGGGTAAAGGATGTTTAAAATTTTCAAATATCTAAAAACAAAAGAATGGCTAATGATATGCATTAGCCTTGTTTTTATCGTGGCAAGCGTCTGGCTCGATTTGAGGTTGCCCGAATTTATGGCCGTGATAACAAAACTCATTCAAACTGAGGGAAGCGCAATGAGCGAAATATGGCTAAACGGCGGCTATATGCTTTTGTGCGCACTCGGAAGCCTCGCCATGGTTATTGCGGTAGGTTTTCTTGCCGCCAAAATCGGCGCATCCTTTTCCCAACGACTTAGAAGCGAACTGTACAACAAAGTAGACACATTTTCTATGGGCGATATAAACAAGTTCTCAACGGCAAGCCTCATCACCCGCTCAACAAACGACATATCACAAATACAACTAGTTGTAACAATGGGTTTGCAAATGGTGGTAAAAGCCCCCATTCTTGCCGTCTGGGCGATACTAAAAATAGCTGGAAAAGGCTTTGAGTGGACCCTTGCTACCGGAGTGGCAGTTACAAGTGTAGTTTTAACATTTAGCTTGATAATAATTTTGGTAACACCAAAATTTAAGAAAATGCAAACACTAACCGACAATATAAACAGAGTAACAAGGGAAAACTTGACCGGCTTACCCGTTGTTCGCGCATACAACGCCGAAGCGTACCAAGAAGCAAAATTTGAAAAAGTTAACAACGAACTGACAAACACAGCATTATACACCTCACGTGCTATGGCTATACTGCTACCCGTTATAGGATTGGTAATAAACGTCATGTCGCTTGTGATATATTGGATAGGCGCAATACTGATTAACAACGCAGGCGCGGCGGTAAGACTTGATCTATTTTCAAATATGGTCGTTTTTTCGTCCTATGCCTTGCAGATACTTCTGGCGTTTATGATGATGACCATACTTTTCATACTGTTACCCCGAGCACAAGTTTCCGCAAAGCGTATTAACGAAGTACTCGATACCGAGCCAACGATAAAAGACGGTACAATAAGTGAAGGAGCGGCTGGCCAACAAGGTGAAGTGGAATTTAGAAACGTCAGTTTTAAGTACCCCGGTGCGGCGGCCTACGTTTTGCAGGACGTTAGTTTTTCGGCACATAAAGGCGAAACCATAGCGATCATAGGCTCGACAGGAAGCGGTAAGAGTACCTTGATGAATCTCATACCGCGCTTCTACGACACAACCGAGGGAACGGTTTTAATAGACGGCGTAGACGTAAAAGATTACAAATTAGCATCATTGTACAACAAAATTGGACATATACCACAAAAAGCGATAATGTTCAGCGGCACGGTTACTTCAAATGTGGCTTTTGACGAAAACGGGACAGATGACGCGCGTGAGGACGACGTTAAAAACGCTGTGAGGATCGCACAAGGCACAGACTTTGTAGAAAAAATGGACGACACATATAACGCTCCAATAACGCGAAGCGGCACAAATGTTTCGGGTGGTCAAAAACAGCGGCTTTCGATTGCGCGAGCGGTTTGTAAAAAACCTGAAATCTATATTTTCGATGACAGCTTTTCGGCGCTTGATTATAAGACGGATCGAATGTTGCGAACCACGCTTAAAAGAGAAGCTCAAGGCGTTACAAGTCTGATAGTTGCGCAACGGATCGGCACGATAATGGATGCGGATAAAATCATCGTTTTAGACGAGGGCAAAGTCGTTGGAGTCGGAAAGCACAAAGAGCTTCTGAAAACGTGTAGCGTGTATAGAGAAATTGCAATGTCCCAATTAAGCGAGGAGGAATTAGTGGTATGAGCGGAAATAAAAATCAAAACAATAGAGGCATGCCTTTTGGCGGCGGTGGTTTGGGAAAAGGCGGCGAAAAGTCAAAGGATTTCAAAAACACTATTGTAAAGTTGGCAAGGTATTGCAAAGCGTTTTTGCCTGTAATAATAATTGCTTTGATAGCGGCGGCGATCGGTACGGTTTTTCAGATTATCGGACCCGACTATATCAAAAATTTAACCGATGAAATAACCAAAGGGTTGCCACCTATTGGTGTGATAGATATGAATGTGATATCAAGTATAGCCTTGATACTTATTTGTTTCTACGTAGGTGCTCTACTTTTGAGCCTTCTTGGAAACTATATAATGGCTACGACGACACAGAAAATATCTAAGAGAATGCGGTCAGATATATCGGGCAAGATAAATCGGTTGCCCTTTGGATATTTCCACAATGTAAGCTATGGCGATGTTTTGAGCCGTGTAACAAATGACGTGGATACGATCGGGCAGACATTGAATCAAAGTTTAGGGATGCTTATAACGGCGGTTACTATGTTTGTCGGTTCAATAATAATGATGTTTGTCATGAATTGGATTATGGCTTTGACAGCAATTGGTGCAAGTATGTTTGGTTTTGTAATAATGACGGTAATTATGGCGAAATCGCAAAAGTTTTTCAAGGCGCAACAAAGGCATCTGGGCGGAATAAATGGGCATGTAGAGGAAACTTATACGGGACATAATGTCGTAAGGGCATGCAATGCAAGCAAGCAGTTTAAAAAGACCTTTGAGGAAACAAATGATAAGCTGTATGAAAGCAGTTGGAAAGCACAGTTTCTTTCGGGGTTGATGATGCCGCTAATGAGTTTTATTGGTAACTTTGGTTACGTTGCGGTTTGTGTTGTGGGTGCGGTACTTGCATTTAACGGGACAATTTCCTTTGGAGTAATAGTTGCGTTTATGCTTTATGTTCGTTTATTTACTCAACCGTTGACGCAGTTTGCGCAGGCGATGGGCAATCTGCAAATGACTGCGGCTGCAGGTGAAAGAGTTTTCGAGTTTTTGGAGGAAAAAGAGCTTGAGGATGAGCGCCAAAAAATGGTACGGCTTCCCGTTGTTAAAGGCAATATTGAGTTCAAAAACGTGAAATTTGGATATACACCCGGTAAACTGGTTATAAATGATTTTTCGGCAAGCGTAAAAGCGGGGCAGAAAATAGCAATAGTTGGACCCACAGGTGCGGGCAAAACTACGATGGTCAATCTGTTAATGCGTTTTTACGAAATAAACGGCGGCGAAATTTTGATTGACGGCATACCGATAAATACAGTGCGTCGCGAGGATATACATAACCAGTTCGATATGGTTTTACAGGATACTTGGTTGTTTGAGGGAACTATAAAGGAAAATATAATTTATGCAAAGTCAGGCGTTACCGATGATGACGTTGTCACCGCTTGTAAGACAGTGGGATTACACCACTTTATACAAACCCTACCAGACGGTTACGATACCGTGCTTAATGATAAGGCGAGTTTATCTGAGGGGCAAAAACAGCTGCTAACAATAGCCCGTGCAATCATAAAAAATTCACCGCTTCTGATTTTGGATGAGGCAACAAGCTCAGTTGATACACGCACAGAGCGCATAGTTCAAGAGGCTATGGATAACTTAACGGAGGTCCGAACTTCGTTTGTTATAGCACATAGATTATCAACTATAAAGAACGCAGATTTGATTTTAGTCATGAAAGACGGCGACATAATTGAAAGCGGTAACCATAAAGAATTGCTTGCAAAGGGCGGCTTCTATGCTGAGCTTTACAACAGCCAATTTGAAACGGCAGTATAAGGAAGAAAGATAAAATTGATGACAAAAAAGGTAAAATCATAGAAAAACGAGCAATGAAGTTTCTTTCAATGAATTTGTTAAACTCTTCAACTGAGAGATCGATGCTATGAATACTTTAAGATTAACCTGTTAGCATGTAAATGTTACTCTCTAATACCCCTGAGTGCACAAAAAGGTGGATAATGAAAAATAGAGGTTAGATACCGTCGTTTTTGGGTTCAAGTTTTCTTGAATCCATAGTGTCAACGGCTTTTCTTTGTAAAAGACCGTTCAGGGCATCAGTGAGAGTTTCACAGGCAAACCAACGCTCCTCTAATGAGCAGTCAATTTCTGCCGCCTGTACTTTCTTTTGGAAAATCTGCATCTGTTTCTGTATTGGCTCTCGTTTATGTTCAAATTGTTCCCGAAGCGTCTTTTGTTGCTCTTTGAAATTAAGCACAACCAACTCCAGCTCTGTCTGTTTCTCGTTTAATGCATCTATCACTACCAACTCTTTTTGCTCCCGTTCTTTTTTGGAGATGCCGCGCCAAAAACCTGTTTTTATGCGGATGATTTTGTCTTGGTCGTTCTTTAGTTGATCTATGATGCTGTTGAGGCGTTTTATTTCATTTTTTTTCTGAGTTTTGAGAGCGTTTATGGCTACGGCATATTCTATGTTAATTTGTTTTAGTAAGTTTCTGCAGTAATGAAGGTTTTTTGTTTCCTGTTCAGCGATGGCTTCTTTTTGGCGTCTCTCTTCGAGCTGTGACCGCACAATATTTAGCGCTTCTACGCATTCACCTCTGAACTGTTCATCCACACATACCGAATAATAAACCTCGAACTCGTCCAGAACTACCTCGACGTTGGCTATCCAACGGTTAAAGTGCTCACTAAAAGGAGAAGAACCAAATTTTTGGGCGCCCAAGGTGTGCAGACGCTTGAGCGTAATCTCCGCAAATTCAGCCGCCGTAACAATGGGTTTTGCATCTGCGTCTTGCCTGCTATATCGTCTATGACTACCTCTTTTAGTTTTATCTTTTTCCCGGAGATATTTCTTGTGTTGACGAATAGTGTTTCTTGGCGATTTAATTCGAGGCTGGTAACCCATAAAAAACAGTAAGGGTTCTACAATATTAGCTTGTTCCCAAGCAACACTAACCAGAAAGTTAACCAAACACAATGGCTACACTAAACAATCACTGCAAAACAAAATTGGTTGTAAAATAAGTACCGGTTGAGCCTAAACCCCACTGCAATCATCGATTGAACTTGGTACTAACCATAACCGTTTCGTTGAAGTTATCTCCGAATCGATCTGGAATAGTTTCCATATATCAAATCTGCATGTTGCGGTGAAGCGTGTTCCTCAACCGGCAAAATATGGTACTTTTCACTAAATATAATGATTTGTGAGTATCTTAAGCTAGCATCACAGAGTAGTTTTTAGGATTTTTATGAGTTCTTCTTTGCCTTCTTCAAGTGTGAGGGGGACTTTTTTGATTAAGCCTTGGTTTTTAAGTTCGGTGAATAGGTTTACGATGGTCGGCGGCTCTAAACCCGACTGCTCTAGCAGGTCTTTATTCTGTAGTACTTCACTTGTTTTACCTTCGCCAAGTTTTAAGCCATGACTGATTACAACTATGCGGTCAGCCAACTCGGGGATGGCTTCAGCATCGTGTGTAGAGACAATAATCGTTGTGCCTGCTCGGCTGAGTTCGTTTAGGGTATCGATTAGGTTACGGCGTGAAACCAGATCAAGGTTTGCGGTTGGTTCATCAAGGATTAAGAGTTCGGGCTTTAGGACCAAAGCAGTTGCCAGAGATACCTTCTTTTTTTCACCAAAACTCAACCGGTGCGGTGGTCGGTTCTTTAGGTGTGTAATACCCATCTTTTCTAGTATTTGTGCACTTTGGATTTTGATATCGGTATCGGGTAGTTTGAGGTTTTTAGGTCCGTATTCGACGTCTTCGATTACGCTTGGGGTGAAGAGTTGGTCGTCGGGGTCTTGGAAGACGATACCTATGCGACTGCGTAATCTCTGGAAATTTTTTGAATTTGTTTTTTCGCCAAAAACTCTGATATCCCCTGAAGTTGGTATCAGAAGACCGGCTATTAGTAGAATCAGGGTGGATTTACCTGAACCGTTTGGACCAAGCAACGCCACTCTTTCACCCTGTGCGACCTCAAAAGTCAGGCCTTTTAGTGCGGCAATTCCTGCAGGATAATTAAATTTGACATCATGAATGGAAATGATGGAGTCGACCATTATGGGAATCTCACAGCAGTGCAAGATATGTAAATGCAATTATTATTGATACCGTAAACACGACATCGTATACATGGAGCGTTTGTATTTGGGGTTTGTTGGTTTTGCTGATTTCAAACCCTCGGGCTTTCATGGCTAAGTAAACCCGCTCGGATCGCTCATAGGTGCGGATAAAGAGGGATGACAGAATGGCGCCTAAGTCTTTTAGGGATTGGAGGTTTAGGGTTCGTTTGTTTATGTATGTTCGAGCCTCTTTGGCAATTAAGATGCTCTGTGCTTCATGGATGGAGACAAAAAAGTACCGGTAGGTTAAGCTGAAGAGTTGAATGATTAGGGGTGGAACGTGAATGGCAGAGAGAATTTTTAGGGTTTTATCAAATCCTGTTGAGAGTATTAAAAGACTAAGTGAAGCCACACAGAACCAAACCCGTAGGGTAAATATCAAAAACTGTGTTACCCCCGGAGCTGTTATTGCCAAGGTTACGTTGCCGATGTTTACGGTCCATAGGGGATTGCCGGTAGTTAAGAACAGGGTTGGTAGAGAAATTAAGGCCATAAACAAGGGAATAAACAGAGTGCGAGTGAAGAGCTGTTTTAGGGGGATGTGGGAGGCTAGGGCAAAAATTACGGGAATAGTGCAGATGGCCAGCAAATATGAAAGTTTACTGAGAAACAGAGCAGATATGATCATGGAGGCTATGGCAACTAACTTTGCTATGGGGTTTATGGACTGCATGAAGCCTTTTTTACCGCTTAAGTCTTCAATGTAGACTAGCGTTTCAGCACCTTCTAGGAGATCTCGTAATGATTGGGGAACTTTCATCTACCGTTCTTCCTTTTGCTTAGCAATTTAGCAACCCCAAAGGCTACCACAAACAACAGAAGCACAGAGACCACACCGATTAATAGGGCTCCCCACTGGTTATCTAAGCCTATGAGGTTGTAGTCAGGGAAGGGGGGTTCATAGATCGGTTGTGCCTCAAGTCCCAGTTCTTCGGCTGTTAAGTCAAGGGTTTCTAGCGCATAGGAAAAGTAGAAAACTCCCAGAGCAACAAAGAGAAAGGCAATTGCTAAACCAGCTATGATTGTTTTTTGGTTTGATTTTTTATGCTTTGGCATTTGTGTTTTCCGGGTTTTGGGGTTTATTTTGGAACAGAGATAATTTACCCAATATTGGGCTTTTTTCTAGCACATCTGGACGCAGTTTTAGAAGAGACCCTATTAGGATCACTGTAACGATACCTTCGGCAACTCCAATTATGGAATGGTTTAGGGCCATAGCAGGCACTGCAACACTAAGACCATACCAGGGTGATAATGGAGATAATCCAACTGCTGTTCCTGCGGCTATGGCAGCCAACAGGTCGCCAAAGAACGCAGAAATAAAAATTGTACCATACAAACCGATGCCTATTTTGGGTTTAAACAGCTTATTTAGGGCTATAAAGATTAGACAGGGGATAAATACACCAATTACACCTATGTTTAAAGTGTTGACGCCAAGCACTATGAGTCCGCCGTCACCAAACAGAAGGGCCTGTAAAACCAAGATTATGGTCATAGAGATTAATCCTGCAAAGGGTCCTAAAATAAGCCCTATGACGGCTCCGCCTATAAGATGTGCAGTGGTTGGGCCCAACAGGGGGAAATTTATCATCATGGCCGCAAAGAAGAGTGCGGTGAGCAGACCCATCATCGGAACTTGTTGCTCGGAAAGTCTAACTTTTTTGAAGGAGATTGCCCAGAACACGATTGTTATTATGAAAGCAGGGATTGCGATTGTTAGCGAGATTAACCCGTCGGGCAGATGTATATGTCTAATCCTCCACTAGTAACACGATTATTAAAAAAGGTATTACTCAAATATAAGTATTACCAAAAAATAAAACAGTAACAACAAACTAATCATCAACCATACAAAACCAACCAAAACCCCATCTAAAACACAAACAAACCCTAACCATCAAACAAAACTGCACAAACCTACATCCAAAAACAGTAATTACACGTAATTATACGACAAGTATGATAAACTAAATTATTATTTAACCTGAATAGCACCATTTTATATTTTGTTTTACAGTTAGAAGCAACCTATTTTCGAAACCTATCCGCTCGGTTTGCAATCAAAGCCGCAACGGCCCCCGCAGCCACACCACCATCGATGTTAACCACCGCCAAACCCAACGAACAAGATTGGAGCATCGCCATCAAAGCGCCAACACCCTTCGCGCCAAAACCGTAACTATTAGAAGTGGGTACCCCAATCACAGGCACATCCACAAGACCCGCCACCACAGAACCCAAAGCACCCTCACGTCCCGCAACAACAACCACCACATCCACATCATACTCAATAAACCGCTTTAGGGGTTCAAGCAGACGATGGATACCAGCAACACCAACATCATAGCAAGAAAACACCGAACACCCCATTTCTTCAGCGATAACTCTAGCCTCTTCTGCGACCGGTATGTCACTAGTTCCAGCTGTCAAAATTCCAACCCGTCCTCTGCCATCACCTGCATCAGAAACCCGCTCTTTAATCACAACCATCTTTGCCTGTTCATTAACCAACACCACAAAAGTCTCATCTAAAGCAGTAAGAGACTTAATCGCCTCCAAATGCTCTAAACTACATCGACTCACAATAACATTACCCTTATTTGCCAACATCACCCCACAGATTTGCGCCACATCTAAAGGCGTTTTGCCCTCTGCCAAAATAATCTCAGGGACACCTTTACGCAACTCGCGCTTACCATCCAGCTTTGCTAAACAGCCCAGCTCATCCACAGCAAACAACTTAAGCATTTTTTCTGCCTCGACAGGCGAAAGTTCTCCGCGAAAAACCCTGTCTAGGATTTCTTTTAACGATTGCATAGAACAACAAATACCTAAAAAACCACAAATCATATATCTTTTATGCCTGCTTGGTAAACTAGGCTTTTGGGATCGATCCAGATGAGTGAAAATAGAAAAATTCTCGTTATCGACTCTGCAACATCGGGCATTGCAGGAGACATGCTCTTGGGTGCATTGATAGATTTAGGTGCCAACACTAAACGGATCATCACTGCGATAAAAACGCTGGAAAACCCCGCATATGGCTACAATCATATCGACATAGCAATCAACGAGGTTATGCGAGGCCCGTTCCGCGCCACTCAAATCAACGTTACCTCTACAAGCGCAGAAAAACGACAAGGCAAAGAACTCATCGAAATTGTAGAAAAAGCCGCCGCAACCATCACCATGTCAACAAAAGCACGAGAATTCGCCTCTAGAGTCATCCGTACCCTCATCAACACAGAAGCAAAACTCCACAAAACCAGCTTTGATAATACCCACCTCCATGAGATAGCACTTGTGGATACATCCGCAGAAATCTTGGGTTGCGCAACTGCACTCGATGACTTGGCGCTCTTTGAGAGCCAAATCTATGCAACCCCCATAGCAGTCGGCGGCGGAGTCATAGAGTTTTCACACGGCATTGTTCCGGTTCCTGCACCCGCGGTACTGGCGATTTTACAGGCCAAAAACTTTCCCCTTCACGGGGGACCCATCGAGCACGAATTAGCCACCCCCACAGGGGTTTCATTACTGGTGAATTTAGCAACTCAACCCACCCGCTTCTACCCTGCGTTGACACCGCTAAAAATTGGATATGGCGCCGGCACCAAGGAATACCCCCAGATGCCCACAGTTCTAAGACTCACTCTAGGCATATCCTCCGTCCAAGAGAGAACACATAACGAAATTGCGGTTTTAGAAACAAACCTCGACGACATTTCAGGTGAGGTCATAGGCTACACCATAGAACGACTAATAGAAGAAGGCGCCAAAGACGTTAGCGTAATCCCAACAATAACAAAAAAGAACCGCCCAGGGTACCTAATCAAAATCGTTGCCGAAAAAAAAGACGTTACCCACCTCTCAAATATAACCATAGCTGAAACCGGCACCTTGGGAGTGAGAATCTACTACTGCCAGCGCCACATAATCAGTCGCGAAGTGCGCATGATGGATTTAACGATTTTAGGCAACAAAGAAACCATCAAAGTTAAAATCTCCAAAAACGCTCAGGGTGAAATCATACGCATAAAACCCGAATATGAAGACCTCAAACGGCTCGCAGAAAAAACCAAACAACCGCTACGGGAACTTTTAGATTTGACAGTTTCCCAAATACAAAATTTCCAAAAGAACCAATAGGCGATTGTATGGAACAGCCCAATAACAAAAAGTTAGAGGCACTAAAAAGATACATAGCAGACAAAGGCAGAAACGGTGCAGTCATCGCCTTTTCTGGAGGCGTTGATAGTACAACCCTAGCCGCGCTTGCCCGCCAAGTTTTAGAAGAAAAAACTGTTGCCGTTATCGCTCAATCCGCCACCTACACAACAGAAGAACTCCAAGACGCAAAAAAATCCGCTCAAGACATTGGCATACCACTCCACATCATTCAAACCGATGAACTCAAAAACCAAAACTTTCAAAAAAACCCCCCAAACCGTTGCTACTACTGCAAAAAAGAACTCATTCAAAAACTTCTCATCTTCGCCCACTCATATGGGTTTAGAGCGGTGTTTGAAGGAACAAACTATAGTGATTTACATGACCACCGACCCGGCTTTCAAGCGGTACAAGAAACTCAAGACGTTTATAGTCCATGGGCTACATGCCAGTTCACAAAGACAGAAATCCGCAAAACCGCCAAAGCCTTGGGGCTAAGCATTCATGCCAAGCCTTCCCGATCATGTCTAGCGACACGGATACCTTTTAATCAGCTAATCACCGTAGAGAAACTCAACCGCATCAATCAAGCAGAACGAGCCATTAGAGCTATAGTGCCTATACAACAACTTCGGGTCAGAGATCATAACGGCTTAGCACGCATCGAAGTTGACATACAAGAGCGGCATCTATTTTTTGATGTATCCGTGTTAGATGAGGTGGCTTTGGTGCTCAAACGACTGGGTTTTTTATATGTTACCCTTGATTTAGAGGGCTATCAAACAGGAAACATGTTAAGAGCACTCGAAACTATACCTTGATGCAGAGGTTATTTTATAACACTGCGCATACGTAAGCGTTTTGCAAACCGATGCAAGGACACAGCAGTCTTTGCGTTTGTATTTGTGTGACAAACTATTTCTGTGGTTTTCTTCAGAGATAATCAATAATGGCGATAAACCCGACGGCACCAGTCGCTGAAACGTTAGTAGGCACTTAGGAAAAAAGGCCCCGCTTTGATGGATTGCCGGGAGAAGCAACACCGGTCTTTGTGGTTCTGGTCCAGTCTCTTTTGCTTCTAAACACTAATTTCAGAAATGCCCAGCCCGCAATAACCATCTGAACAAGCCAGTAAACATAGACACAAGGTATCCAGAGAATATTCTGAGGTTTGATGGGCTTCTCGGAGGTAGTTAAACCGATTCCAACACTGACCAAAGAAACTGCCGTTAGTGCGATAACTAAGCCAGTGAAGTTTAAAACAGGTGTACTCTGAGAGAAAAATATAGCAACCAAAGCCCAGTTGATATAGCTTATTAGCGAGATAACCATCATAAATGGTCCCGCCAGAGAGATTTCTGCATCTACGGTTCGTTTGTTAATATGGTTAAGGAGGCGCCCATATTTTAGGGCTGTTTCCATGTATCCGCGGTACCATCGAACCCTCTGCTTAACAAGGCTTTTGAGGGCAGATGGAGTTTCTTGCCCTGAGCAGACATCAGGAGCGTATTTGATGAGATGGTTTTTTTCTACAAGTCGAAGGGCCAATTCAACATCTTCGGTGAGAGAATTTTCGTCCCAGCCGCCCATCTCGGTTAGTACGTTGCGTCTAATGAATTGGCAACTTCCATTTAGGGGGACAAACAGATGCATTTTTTCTCGTCCGCTCATGAGCATCTGAAACCATGCTTTTTCTTCTGTAGAGATAACCCTTGTGAGAATGTTGTTTCTCTCGTTAATCGAGTTTGTCATACCCTGAATAGCGGTGATTTGCTTATCGTTAAAGTAGGAGGAAACTTTGGATAGAACGTTTATTTCGGGCAGACTGTCAGCATCAAAAACACCCACTATATCACCGTTGGCATATGTTAACGCGAGGTTGAGAGCCGCAGGTTTTCCAGTGGTAATTTGTTCACGAATAACCCTAATACTGCTTGGATATTGTAGCCTAACTTCTTCACATATATTAAAGGTATTATCCACTGAGTGGCCATCAACTACGATAACCTGCATTTTGTCTTTGGGGTAGTCGATGTTCATAATGCCTAGTAGACAACGCCGGATTACAGATTCCTCGTTTTTTGTAGGAACGATTATTGAAAAAGTTGGAAGTTCCTGGACTGAGCTACTTGGGGCAGGGGTAGATTGGATTTTCCGCTTATTCCGTATACCCACATAGATGATGGACCCATTGTATACTGACCAGAAGAGCAGAACAGACAACAACACTATAGATATTATTTCAAAAAACATCAACATAGGTAATCCGAAGTCCATTTTCTGCGCTACTAAACGGTATAGTGCTCGCAGGATGACCGATTTTTGGTGATGAAAACTTAGCCTTGGGGCTCATAAATCGAGTTTGCCCTAGATAGATAAAGCAGGTTTTCATTACATCCTTCATTACCAATTAAGCCTTTTTAAGTTTTATTTTCCACCTGCCTCTCACAGATGAACTACTAAATCCAACTCACTGGCGCATAAAAAAGTATCCCAAGCAATCGATATACCGAATGGCGCAACGACAGGAAAGTTTCAACTGTACTCGCAGAGAGGCGCACTTTTGCAAGTATTGCAATCAAATTTTGCTTACAAGTAAACCTACAAACCAAGTCCATTTCCTTACAGGGATTTTATGGCTATATCTATACACGTTACGTTGCTTTTAAGCATTTTTTGGCAGGTAACAGCAGATACTCTTGAAATGGCGGTCACCTCTATAGTATATAACACATCCATTGCCGGGGATACAGCGAAACGGTAAATATCCAACAATAGCTATGGCTGACTCATGAAATCAAGGAAATCTTTAAGAGTACGGGGTTGGAGGACATAGTTTGTTTTCCGCTCGTTGCCAATAGTTGAAAGAGGCTTAGTGCCGTAATCATGTCCAGGGTAAACTTCCACGTTATCATCCAGTTTCATGAGCTTATTGAAAAGACTATCATAGAGGCTCTTTGCATTACCGCCAGGTAAATCCGTTCTGCCACATTCACCCACAAACAGAGTGTCACCTGTCAAAAGTTTTTGGTTGTCTACTAAGAGGCATATGCCATCAGGTGTATGCCCTGGGGTGTAGAGCACAGTTATAGGTATTTTGCCGACGTATAATGTTTCACCGTCTTCGAGTTGGATATCATACTCAGTTTTGGATGGCTTATGGACGACTATTTTTGCGCCAAAGATAGAGTGAAGTTCCGTGTTACCAGCAGTGTGATCAGAGTGTCCATGTGTGTTGATTATATATTTGAGGATGAAAAATTTGGCTTTAACGGTTTTTATTATGGCGTCAGCGTTGTAGCTTGGATCAATTACCGCCGCTTCTTTGGTTTCCTCATCAGCCACAAGATAGGAAAAATTATCGCCATGTTGCTGAATCTGCATAAAAAACATCATTATTCACCTTTTTTCTGCTCAGCATCTCCTTAGCCAACTTCTTTCTCCATGCAGATTAGTGTTATGGTTTTGTCCAATCCAACTGTTTGCACAGCATTGTTGCAGGGCATTTTTGGATGTAGCAGAATAGCATAACATTAGGAGCCACACTTGTTAAATAACAGACGATTATGCTACAAAAGTTGTTTGTCTCCGTACGTAGATGGTATTTACCGGCTTTGACTTTAAGTATTAGACATCAGAACCGCAATTAGTGTCTATATTCAGTGCTTATTCCGAATCCGGAATATTAGTTTATATTGTGTTATACGAAACAATACATAAGGGGAAAAATATGGATCACTTCAGAAGAACACAAAAACCAACAATGTGCACCAACACACAGAGCCTATTCCATAAAGCCTACTGCACTAAACTATGCAAACACTATGGGCGTTGCATATCTACGACAAAAACACAAAACAATACACCAACAGCCCCTTCATACCGAAAGCCAGACACACACGGATACATCTACTAACAGGCGAACAATGGAAGTTGGTGAACACCTAATCCAAAAAGATACGTACTACGCACCGTCTAAATACACACCTACACACAGAAACCTACAAACTGTTTTCCTCCATATAGCGGAAATATAATGGGTGCCTTCAACAAAGTCGGTTATCTACCATGTGCTTCTATCTATGGTTATAGTCTCAAACGAGTTTCTCGGTATCTCTGCTTTTGAGAAGCAACCAGTTTTTTTGGTTTTCAGATTTTTTGAGGCGTACCAATACATAGATTCCATGTAGTCGTTTCCCTTCCAGTTTGACCTCGATTTTATCGTTTGCCCATACTTTAGGTGTATAGTGACCTCTATCCCAGATTTTGACGAGCCCTGCACCGTATTGTCCTTGAGGGATAGTGCCTTCAAAGTTTCCGTAATCATAGGGGTGGTCCTCGGTTTCGATAGCTAAGTGACGGATTTTGGGGGTTTCCGGGACACCTTTGGGAACCGCCCAGCTTTTGAGCACCCCATCCTTCTCTAAGCGTAAATCCCAGTGAAGCCTGCTAGCATGATGCTCGTGAATGACAAATAGGAGAGGGCCTGTCTTTTTTTCGCCGCTTTTAGGTTCAGGGGTTTTTTCAAAATTCCGTTTTGAGGTATACTCGAAGAGTTGATTGGTTTGTATGCTCATGATTTTTCCTCAATTAATTGGTCGACTGTACATTCGACTGGGAGTTTGTCGTCTCTTAGGCGCTGAAAACGAGCCAGCCGGAGTTTAGTGTCATGGGTCAACACTTGGTAGATGACCTCACAGACAAGTTGGGGTTCTAGCCAGGTTATGGCCTCACCGGGTTCAGTTTTAAAAGGGGCAATATCTGTTTTTATTTTTTTAAATTTATTCATCAAAAGCATAAGCAGTGGTTGTCTAAATCCAGTGCCGACTTTGCCTAAATAAACGGGGTTGCCCTGTGAGTCATATACGCCAAGCAATAGTGCACCAAAGGTTGCGGCTCTGGATGCTTTGCCTTGAGTGTAGCCAAAAATTATACAGTCACATGTTTTAAGTCTCTTAATCTTGAGCCAGCTTCCAGTCCGCATGCCTTCTTCATAGAAGCTGGTTTTTCTTTTTGCCACAATACCCTCTAAACCTTTTTCTAAAGTTAATTGGTAGTAGTCGCTACCTTTTTCCTCGATAAAATCAGACAGGACAACATTTGAGCCTTCCCTAAGGGAGCGGCGCAAGATTTTTTTGCGTTCCATAAGCGGTAGATTAGTGAGCATTTGACCGTCTTTTTCTAAAATATCAAAAACTATGTAGAGCACAGAGGGTAGTTTCGTCGATCTCTGGATTTGTCCCCTTGAATCGGGATGAGCTCTTTTAAGTAGAGCTTGGAAGTCAGGTTTACCGTTCTGCATCACGATGATTTCACCATCCACCACCATGTTGCGGCCTAATCGGGTGATTTCATCAAGCTCAGGAAAAGTGTGGGTTAGCTCGTTTCCCGTGCGACTCTTTAAGCTAAAAGGTTCCTCTACATAGGCTATAGCTCTAAATCCGTCCCATTTAATCTCAAAAATCCAATCCTTATCAGTAAAGGCATTTGATACAGCTTTTGCAAGCATCGGTTTGTAGATATGACGAGTCATTTCTGCTCCAACTGCTTAAGCGTCTCCTGTAATGCAACCATGAGACCTTTGGCTTCTGTCTCGGGTGGCTTCTCTACAATAATTTTTTCACCCTTGATTTTTTTGTTAATCAATTTTTGTATGTTCTGTTTGTATGTGTCTTGAAACTCGGCTATGTCAAAGTCTCCTGAAAGGTCAGATACGATTTTTATGGCCAAATCCAATTCAGTTTTTTGAGGCACAACCAATTTGTGGAGGGCTTCAAAGTTTTGGGGGTCAATCACGTCGTAGACATAGCGTAAAGTGGTCAATACCAGAGCACCCCGGTAGGTATGGAGCAGAACAGGATACTCTTTGGTACGTAATGTTATGCGTCCAGCACCAGCCTTGTTGGTGCGCTCAAGCGCGCTTAGAAGCAGACTGTAGGCATCTATACTCTTATCAGGCAAAAGTGCATAGGTACGATCGAAATATAGGGGATCAACAGAGAAATAGTCAACAAATTTGCTTATACGAATACGTTTATCAGATTCAGGCCGGACAGCAACAAGTTCCTGCGTTTCAAAAATTATATACTCGTTTTTGCTGACTTCATAACCACGAACAATTTCAGTCCATGGTACAGGCTTTTCTTCTTTTACACATACCCTAACATACTTTATGGGTTGCCCATCAGTTTTGTGGAGAAAACGGAAAAATACCCCTTTATTATAAATCATCGTGTAGAGCTTCACAGGTACATTAACCAAACCGATTGTAATAGAGCCCGACCAAATCGAGCGGCTAGACACCTGCGTATTAACAGATTTTGTTTGCGGCGAATCCTCTTGTTCTGAACCCAAAATCATATCTCCAAAAAACGTCTAAGAATAATATGAAACTTCAAGGGTTTAACCTTTATGAAAAGCTATAGTGCTATCTTCCCAAAAATAATCGATAGATAAAAGGCTACAACACGTGGATAAGTTAACACTCACATAATAGGTTCCTATACGAAGGGTTTTCTACTCGCTTTTTACCTAAGCACGTTTTTTCCAAGCCTATACCCTTATGTTTTGGAATCTTGGATTTTGTGGCTCAGTTTTTATTGGGGTTTGTTTGGGTTTGGTCTAGTTCCGTTGCGACTTTTGTGAGTTTTTCTGGAATGTTTATGTGTTGGGGGCAACGCTCGATGCACTGTAGACATTTTTTGCATAATGCAGCATCCGCTCGTATACCGGTCAGTTCGCCTTTAAGAAACAGGGTGTACATGTTGCGGGTTTGCTGGAGATCGCCGCTGAGGTAGAGGTCGTTGTAGGCTTGAAAATTGCGGGGTATGTTTATGTTGTTTGTGCAGGGCAGACAGTATTGGCAACCAGTACAGTTGATTTTGAGGAGCCGACGATATGCATCAGCTACATGTTTAATTAGCTCTAATTCGTTGGGGGCCATGGTATTGGGCAATGCGGTTTCAGCGGTTTTTAGGTTTTCAGCCACTTGGCTTTCATCGTTCATACCTGAGAGCAAAACGGTGACTTCGGGGTGATCCCAAACCCACCGCAAACCCCACTCAGCTGGGCTACGTTTTATCGGTGCATCATCGAAAAATCGTTTTGCCTCTTTGGGCAGTTTTTGGGCTAATCCGCCTCCCCGCAGAGGCTCCATAACCACAACCGCAAGCCTATGAGTTGCAGCATACTGAAGACCCTCTGTACCTGCCTGCAACTGCTCATCGAGGTAATTATATTGAATCTGGCACATAACCCAGTCGTTGGCTTGAACAATTTCTTTGAAGCTTCGAAGGGAGCCATGGAAGGAGAAGGCTTGATTGACGATTTTACCTTCCTTTTGGGCTTTCTTTAGAAAATTTAGCACCCCAAAACTCTGCAGTTTCTTCCAGTACAACTCGTCTAGGCCGTGGAGAAGGTAGTAGTCGATGTGGTCGGTTTGGAGTTTCTGTAGTTGAGTGTCAAGCATTTTTTGCATGTCTTCGGGTTTTTGGAGCATAAAGGGGGTGAGTTTGGTTGCAACTTTAACTTTAGCGCGGTAACCGTCTTGAAGGGCTTTGCCAAGGATTTTTTCGCTTTCACCCATGTGATAGGGCATGGCAGTATCAACATAGTTTACTCCGTTGTCTATGGCAAAACGGATTTGTTTAATCGCTCGGGGTTCATCTACAACTTCGCCTTTGAGGGGTAGCCGCATACAACCAAACCCAAGCGCGGATAACTTGTCACCGTTTTTAGGAACGTACCGATACTGCATACTTACACTCGCTCACAACTGTGATAGAAGTCAGAGAACAAGTTTACTTTTAAGGATTGTCCAAATCGACAAGTTGAATGATTATAATTATAGAGATAAACGTTCACGTTTGTTAAATATGCCCCGCCATGGATCCTCGCTATGTTGGGTTACACTAAAGATGTTGAAATCCAAGGGATCCAGCCCTCTTTTTATTCTATGCCACTCCAGAGGCGTGGAAACTGTTGCTTCAGGAGTGGGACGTAAACTGTAGGGGATGACCATGGTACGCATGGTCGAATTCTGGAGATAATCAACAAAGACTTTGCCAGGCGTTTTGGTGTCTTTGAATTCAGAGACAACAATACTGTTTTCTTTGGCTAGTTCGATGCCAATTTGGTGTACAAACCGCCTTGTTTGCTCAAATCTCCAGCGAGGCACTATAGGCACGATAACGTGTAAGCCTTTTTTGCCCGAAGTCTTTACAAACGGTGTAAAACCCCTGCTGTAGAGTTTGTCTTTGAGAAGTAAAGCAACCTCAGCAGCATCACTTATGGTTGCAGGTACCTCAGGGTCAATATCAAAGAAAAGCAAATCAGGATGCTCTAGCTCACCTAGGATGGAGAAGGGCATGTGGATTTCCAGCGCCGCGAGATTCGCCAACCAAATCAAGGTATCTATATCATTGCAAACAATGTAGTTAACATTCCGTTTGGTTGAGGATGAATAGATAGGCTCTGTTTTAACCCATTCAGGGGTACCTTGAGGCGCATTTTTTGCGAAAAAAGCCATTTTGTGTCCATCAACTCCATCAGGATACCGGGTTAAAACTAAAGGGCGATGAGCGATAAGGGGAAGAATCTTTGGGGCCATCTTGATGTAGTATTCAACAACCTGGCTCTTGGTTACATTAATTTGGGGGTAAAAACATTTGTCAAGGTTTTTGAGTTTAACCTTAGTAAAAGTTTTTAACTCTTCAAAATCCATTAACAACACCAAAATAAAAACTATAGCATTATATGCGGCATAGGCTTTCTGTGTTTTGGAGTCTCTATATGTCTATATTGCATAAACGTACAGTTTTCTTGCGAAATATGTGGTATTTTAGAGTTACACCTATATAGGCTCATGTATTATTTATAAGGGTAGAATTTAATCGGGAAAAAGTAAATTTCTCCAGTTAATTTGCTCTTTTCAGATAATTCACTAAACTAAATAAATGGGGAGATAATAAAAATAAAACCAAAAAAGCCAACACTAGAAGATCAGCTTGCCTTTATCTCAGCACAGCATGACATTTACCCAGCAGAACTTTTTGCAACTCTCGGACAGTCCAAAGAAGAGGGCAAAAAAACAGTGGGAGATTTAACGGTGGAGTATCGCGGCAATGTAGCTGACCAAGCCATCTTCCTATTAACTAAAGAAGGTAAAGTCATCGCACAGTTCAGGGTTCCCCAAAGCATCCTAACAAGAAGTGACATATCATTTGATAGCTCGATGGATACCGGTAGAGTACGCAGAGAAATCGCAAGACAAAATCCTGCACCTACGCACATAAAAATCGAGGATCTACGGGTCGGCATGAAAAAAATCAACGTAAACGCCCAAGTCGTTGAGGTGGCAGAGCCATCAAAGGTTCACACCCAATTTCGCGATAACGCTGTTGTCTCAAACGCCATAATCCAAGACGACACAGGACAAATTCTTTTATGCCTATGGGACCAACAGATTAATACGATACACGCAGGTGACTGCATCGAAATTAAAAACGCTCATGTCGCCATGTTCAAAGGTGAAAGACAACTACGGCTGGGTAAAAACGGTTCTGTCAGTGTCCTTGAAAAGACATTGAGTCACTAATTCTACCCATTTTTGTAAACATTAACACATCTATTGGAATGTCAAGTTACAAAAAATAGGTCAGAAAAAATTAATCCATATCGAATAGCCGGGCTGTTAGCAAAACAATTCTATAGATCGGGTATACACACGAGATCATCAGCGATTTATGACTATTTGCAAGATACATAAACGCATCCTTAAACATCGAGGACTAAAAAACAGTATTTTGCACCTATCTGAGCGGGTACATGGGCAACTTGTCGTTTTTTATTGTAGGGGGATTTCCCAGTAGCTAATGATGTCGCCTTTAACCCATCTGCCGCCAAGACTCCGCACAGTCTCGTTTATGTCTTCCCATTCAGCCTTAAGAAACGTCACAGGTTTCACAATCAGATAGTTCTCTTTGATAGTGAAACTGAGGAGCTGACGCTGGTCGGGACTAAACTCGTTCTCCATCTTTGTAGCGTACCGATTAAGCGATGGCTGGATGGGTTTGGGTGTTAACGGTGCCACCTGAGAGGAAACGGAGACAGGGGTGGGTTCAATTCTTTGCACAGAGACAGCTGGTTTTTGAGTTGGATGAGCGGCGACGTCAGTTATAGCAGTTAGACTAAAATCAGGAAGGGGTAACCCTTCGGCAATGTCTTCGAAACTGTTACTCCTGATTATGAGTGTAATCTGGCGGCTTAACAAATCCATCTTTACATCTAAAAGTTCTATGTCACTGGGGAGATTAGAGGCAAAGGTACAGGTTTTCCCCTGTAAGAACTCTACAATACGCTCCGAAGAAAATTTGAGGGTTCGCATCTTCATATTTGCCGCACATTTGCCTAAAGGAGCCGATAACATAAAAATATTGCCATCAACTAACCGATCAAAAACACGATACAACATACTATTTCGCTTTTTATAGAATTTAAACAATCATCAACAACAATTAACAAAATAAAGGTGAGTATGTTCCTACTCCAACGGCCAGAAATAACCCCTATTGGAAGGGAGAGGGTCTTCCGTCCGCTTCACAGGCGCTCCTCACCAAGCAGGTGAACACTTACTGGACCAATTTAAACTTTGGCAAAATTAAGCTTCAGCTTACCATACAGCAACAACACAAACAAAAACCTGTTTGGAAAACAGGCTAACACTCTCCCCGATTAATATTAAACACCAACAAAAAATCAAAGATGTTGACGGATTAACTTCACCAAATCAATAGCTGACAAATCATACTTGCAACTAGGGCATGTTTTTTGGATTTCCTGCTTGACACCAACCTTGAGGGGTTTGCCACAATGACAACAGAAGTACGTAAGCATCTGCCCCCGGTGACCCAACTCTGAGATAAGATCATCCATTGTTAACAACTGAACCGATTTCTCCTTAAATGCACTACGCGCAACCTCAGCTCTAGCCTTCACATCAGCTACAACCGCAGAATCAGGGTTAGTTGTAAAGTATTCACACCTAGCACTCTGAACATAGGGTTCATCAAGCTCAGTCCCAAAAAGCTCACAAGTACCCACATGGAAAAATACACAAGCCAAACAACTATTTTTCCGGTATGCCGCATCCAAGGCCTTATAACAGACCGGACAAACTTCAACCTCTTTACCGTCCTTTACAGTAATTAGAGCAATCCCACGATAGGTTTGACCACAAACTTGACAGATAGGCTTTGCCATGGATAATCGAGAAAGAAACAGCAACAGGCTTATTTAATGTTAGCCAAAACCCAAAACCCAAAAAAACAATAAACCAACAACAACCCAAACAACAAAAGGGAAAACAACTAAAGCACACTCAACCTAACAAACAAATAAATAAACAACGAAAAACAGATAACCGTGAAAACAAGCTAAAAAGTTTAGTCAAGAAACCTTGACTAAGCCTTAGTCCAGAAACCTTGACAAAAACGCTTTTACGTCTAAAAAACCATGCAGACCATGGTGAGTGATGTGCCAACCAATCATTATGTGTTAAACCACAGACACATTGTTCGGATACAGAAGAAGGGCCGCCTCCTCTGTCTAATATGCCACAAACCAATTCTAGAAGGACAACGGGTAGCAACCCGAAAATGCACCGCGTTAAGACATGAAGAATGCTACCAAGCCTCATTCCTCTAAGCAAACACCTCCACGACATCAAAAATAAGAACCCCCAAAACCACCCTTTTATTATGCCAAAAACACAAGAAAAACAACAAACTATAAACGAAATCCTCAGCTCGCTCAATCCAACACAAAAAGAAACCCTCCAAAACCTCCGGCAACTCATTAAAGACACAGCCCCAGAAACCATTGAGATGGTAAAACAAGGTAAGATAGTCTATAAACTAGAAAACAAAGACCTTGTCTGGATAAGCCGCTATCAGAACCATCTCGATGTCGAATTTGCCATGGGCACCAGCCTCTCATCAGATCTACTAAAAAGCCGCGGCATAGCCGAACAAAACAAAAATACCCGCCATGTCTTAGTAGGGAATCTTGCATTAGTTAAACCAGAGCTTACGCGACTTGTTCACGAAGCCGCTACATTGGGCTTTGAGCACTGTAACTAGCTTAGCAACTAATTTTTCTCCCTTTTTACAAACACGACAACCGTTGCAAAGCAAACTTTGCTAAACTAATTATCAAGTGCCTCTCAACAAAGGTTTTTCAGACAACTACTTGCCAGTTCTTTTTGCCTCGCTATCCCTCAAGTCACAACTAACTTGCCGATTTGTTGGGTTTTGGGCCTATTAGCGAGCCTTTTATACCCTATTTTTTCTTAATCTTCAAAAACTTTTTTATGTTCTTTATTTGTAGCTTCTTTAGTTTCGGCATGGGCGAGTAGCTCAGTACGGATACACCAACCTGGCTTTTACCGCTCGGCTCTAAATTAGTCGAGTTTATGCCAAGGGGTGCCGGATAGAGCACCAGCCTCCTAAGTTGGGGGTCGAGGGTTCAAATCCCTCCTCGTCCGCCACTTATCAATCTAAGCTTAAACTCAAGAGTTTTATTCCTGTACAGGTTGGGAAAACAGCACACGCAGAAATAAGATTTCACGCCGATGGTAACAACGAACGCGAGCGATTGATTGTCACGCTCGGCAATACAATGAATAACACATAACACACATCAATCTGTGTCTACTATAGTTCTAAAGTACTCAACAGTTTATTGAGAATTTGTTTGTCCCATTTGGGTTTTGTTGTTATGTAACTCGGCTAGTCGCAGGATTGTTTCTTTGTATACTTCGATTGCTTGAAGGTATTCGTTGATGTCTATGTGTTCATCTATGGTATGGTCGAGGTGTGAGTCGCCGGGGCCGTATGTGACGATGGGGAGGTTCATGGCTTTACCTAGGAGGTTCATGTCGCCTGTGCCGGTTTTACGCAAAAGTGTGGCAGGTTTGTTGAGGACTTTGCGGATTGAAGATGAGAGTACATGGACCAGGGGGGATGATTTGTTGGCTTCAAAGGGCTCCACTGTGTCAAGTACGATGGGAGTTATGTTGACTTGGGGATTGGCGTTTTGGTAGTTGGCGATTATTTTTATCATTTTATCGTAAACTTGTGTTGTGGTGAACTGGATGGGTACGCGTACATCAAGAATCATCTCGGCTTCAAAGGGGATAACCGAGTTGCCCTCTCCACCAATCATCTTAACTAAACAAACAGTTATCGAGGTGAAAGGCGTTTCTTGGGGATCCATCGAGGGATAAGTGCAGGCTGATCGAATTTGTTTCCATAATTCGTAAGCTTTATCCAATGCATTGTCGTAGAACCATGGCGTGGAGGCATGCCCTGTTTCGGTTTTCACGATGATTTTTAGTTGGATCTGCCCTTTGTATCCCATCGTTACGTTTTCGACTCCGCTGGGTTCACCAAAGATTGCGTAATCTGCACTTATGCCCTCTGTGATAAGGTGGCGAACGCCTTTACTTGTTGCTTCTTCTTCGACAACGCTTGCGATGAGAACCTTGCCGTTAAAGCTGGGTTCTTTGATGGCTTGTACAGCAGCCATAATCATGGCAGCCAGAGGGCCCTTGGCATCGACTGCACCGCGAGCATATATTTTACCTTCTTCGAATCTGAGGGGCATGTGTCCTGCGACGGTGTCCATATGGCCGCAGAGTAAAAGGACTGGATTGCCTTTACCGGCGACGCCTATAACGTTGCCTATCGTGTCAATTCCGACTTCAAATCCCATTCGTTTCATTTCAGAGGTTAAAAAGGCGGCTATTGCCTGTTCTTTACCGCTGGGACTGTAGATACCTAAAAGGTTAGTTAGAAACCGTACGGCTACTGCTTGCTCGCTCACTTGCTTCTTCCTCCAACACAACGTCAAGAATGTTTACTGCATAATCAATTTGGGATTTAGTTATGATCAGGGGTGGTAACAACCGTACAACGGTTCGACCGGCATCCAAAACCAAAACCCCGCGATCTAGTGCCTTTAGGAGCACACCGTGAACATCAGTGCGAAGCTCCATGCCCAACATCAAACCTAAACCGCGAACTTCTTTTATGCTTTTATGTTTTGTCGCCAATGCCTCAAGCTGAGATTTAAAGTAGGCACCATTTAAAGCGGCTTTATCGGCAAGTTGCTCCTCTATTAGCACCTCTATGGCGGCACATCCAGCAGCACAAACCAAGGGGCTACCGCTAAAAGTGGTTGAGTGTTCGCCGATTTTGAACATAGACATAAGAGATTCTGGGGCAAGTGTTATGCCTATGGGCAGACCGCCGGCAAATGGTTTTGCCAGACACATAATGTCGGGGGTGACATCCCAGTTTTGGCAACCAAATAGTTTTCCGGTTCGTCCAAAACCGGTTTGGACCTCATCGAATATGAGCAAAATATCGTGATTCGTACAGATTTCTCGGACTGTCTGGAGATAACCCGCAACAGGCACGCGAACGCCACCTTCGCCGCGAATGGGTTCTATAATAACTGCGGCGGTTTTGTCGGTTATGGCTTCACGGATTTTATCAGGGTTATCTGGGGCAACGTGTTTAATGTCGGGAATAAGAGGGAAAAAGGGTTCGCGATATTTTTTGTCCCATGTCGCTGATAAAGCACCCATAGTTTTGCCATGGTAGGAACCCATCAAAGCGATGATCTCAGTTTTGCCGGTGGCTTTACGCGCTAGCTTGAGGGCGCACTCAACGCTTTCAGCTCCGCTGTTGGAGAGAAACGCCTTATCGAGTCCTTTGGGGGTTATTTTGACCAGTTTTTCTATGAATTGGGCTCGTTTATCGTTGTAGTAGCTACCATGACAGGTTAGGAGCTGTTCAGCCTGAGTTTTTATGGCTTCAACAATTTTGGGGTGGCAGTGTCCTAGTGCCGCTATACCATAGCCGCTTGAGCAATCTAGGTATTCTTTGCCGTTAATATCCCATAATAGGGCGCCTTTGCCGCTTGTGAGGACAACGGGTTTTTTGGAGAACACGTTGGCTAAGTAGCGGTTTTCGGTTTCCATGATTTGTTGCTGTTCATTCATTTTTTTATTACTGTCCCAACCTGGTGATTAAGAGCTAATGTGAGGGGTTGATTGATAGTTCCCGAGGTGATAAGAACTTCACTGACGCCTTGGTTTAGGGCTTCAAGGCCGGCATGGATTTTGGTGCTCATGCCACCGCCAATCGTTGAGAGAACCTCTTTGACCTCGGTTGTTGTGATTTTGGGGATGTATTCGTCTTTGAGCATTAACCCAGCCACATCTGTGATCATGAGGAGCATATCGGCTTTAAGTGCCCCCGCAACTATGGCAGCGGTACGGTCGCCGTCCACGTTAAGCGGTTCACTATCCGGACTCAAGGCTATGGGAGTGACAACAGGGACATAGCCTTTCTCAAGCAATAAAGTTAGAAATTCAGTGTTAACTTGGGTGATTTTGCCGGTGTAACCACCGTCGATGACTTTTTTTCGTCCCCGTTCATCGATGATTATGAGTTTGAGTTTACGCTCTGCTCTTAGTAGAGATGCATCCAATCCGCTGAGCCCGACTGCATCTATATTTTGGCTTTGGAGAGCAAGCACGATTTGTTTGTTGAGTTTGCCTGCCATAACCATAGTGTAGATCTCGATTGTTTCTTTGTCAGTGTAGCGACTGCGAAAACCCTCAGGAGACAAAACAAATTTTTGTTCTTTACCTAGCTTGGAGGCAATTTCTGTGACTTCAACACCACCCCCATGCACTAACACCACACGATGTTGTTTAACAACTTTTTTTAAATCAGCAATAAGACTACTCGAAGCACCGTCTTTTAGGATAGATCCACCCAGTTTTATAACAAGTAACATGCAACATACACCTATATGGGGTGAAATCCAGTACTTTTGAGGCTTGTGGTTTCATCAATTCCCATCAGTATGTTTAGACACTGAACACCCTGACCGGCTGCACCCTTAACCATATTATCAAGAGCTGAGAACATTATCAATCGTCCGGCATGTTCGTCGCTTTCAAACCCAACATCACAAAAGTTGGTGCCCATAACTATTTTGGGGTCAGGCAACTGATAGGGCCCCTTGAGATACTTTACAAGACGAATAAAGGGTTCATTACCATACATACCACGCAATGTCCGCCAGAGATCTTTACTTGTAAGGGGTTGCTTGGGGAAGGTATGGATGGTTGCTAGTATACCTCGAACCATGTTAACAGCATGAGGAGTAAACGAAACCTTAACAGGCCCACCCAACAGAGCGAGTTCCTGCTCGACCTCAGCGATGTGGCGATGCCCAACAACTTTGTAGGGACGCACCCCGTTGGACCGTTCAGGATGATGAGAGGCAACACTGGGTTTACTTCCCCCACCCGAAGAGCCAACCTTTAGATCCACCACAATTTTGTCGGGATCAACTAAACCGGCTCTAACAAGAGGAGCCAAACCCAAGATAGCCGCAGTAGCCTCACACCCAGGACATGCGATGAGCTGGGCGCTCTTGATTTCATCTCTGTGGAGCTCCGGCAAACCGTAAACAGCTTGTTTTAACATTTCGGGCTGGACATGTTTCCAGCCGTAGTAGGTTTCATAATCAGCAGGATTTTTGAGACGGAAATCAGCGCTCATATCTATAACTTTGAGACCAGCCTCAAGAAGTGGAGGCACCAATGTTTGAGAACCACCGTGAGGGGTGGCGGTGAAGATTAAGTCACAGTTCTTTTGGAGCTCTGAGAGGTCTTGGGGCACAAACTTGAGTTGTGTTAGGCCCCGCAGGTTGGGATGCATATTGAAGATAAATTCGCCTGCATTCTGTCGTGAAGTAACCATCGTTACCTCTACTTCAGGATGCATAAGAAGCAATCTTAAAAGTTCGCTACCAACATATCCTGAACCACCGATTATTCCAATTTTCATATTGTTTGTTTTCTCCTCTGTTATTGGTCGATTAGACTCTGGGCGCCCCTAAGCAACGGTTCAGCTACATTGAGTCCGGTTGCGAGCCGTGTGTTTTCCCAGAATTCGGGGCAGGAATTCGCTTCATGAAACACTAAGGCATCTTTATTGGTTTGTAGGTTTTCTTCGATTATGTTTTTAATATTTTCGTAAGCAGAAATGCTCTTATATATCTTAAATTGAGCTTCAAGCTGGCGGTTCCACGTTTGGAAATCGATGAGACGAAGGTCGTCTTTTTTTATTTTCTGCACCGCATCCCAAGCATCTGCCGCTAAATCCAGCTGTGATTTAAGGTGAACCTCATCGACATTCTTTTTTTCTCCCACATTCACCATGGCATCTAGGGCCAGTATCCAAGCTTGACTGTCTCCGCTAATGGTCTTACCGCATTTCACCGCTAACGCCTGCACACTCTGCGGCAGTTTAGCATCAAAAACCAAGTTACCCAGAAAAGTATTAGTGCGAAAATCCTTAAAACCTGCCCGTACCATGGCCACAGGATAACAAACAGGGTCTTTACTCCGCTCTTTGGAAACGATTATCCGCAAATCATAGAACCACTTCTGGATTAACTCTTGTGCAACAACACCAACGGGGTTTATGAGACCCGGTTTGGTCTCTTTTATGTTATTTTCCAATTCTGCTCGATTTTTTGAGAGCATAATCATTTTGCCATGTGTTCCAGCATCCGCTTTGATAACAATAGCTCCTGATGGGATTTCCTGTTCGAAGAGATCCGCTATGTCTTTTTCGTTATGGATTTCTTTACCGTTCTTTAGGGTATCAACCGCATCGCAGGGCACAAATACAGTCTTAGGGATGGGGATACCTTCCTTGTGGAGGTTTAGCAGAGTACGAAGTTTGCTGTAACACATAAATTCGATTTGGGAGGAGTTCAAAGTTTTCTTGCCCAAAGCCTCCATTATGTAGGAAGCTTGAAGACGACGGTTTTTGCTCTGAGCACGATTAAGAACCACTGGAACATCTTGGAAGGTCTGTGTATAGTCTTTACCTTTAGTTTTTGCGCTAAAACCGTTGCCTATGGATAACGCGATTTTACGAAATGGAATATAGGTTAAGTCGATACCGAGTTGCTGGGCAGTGAATTTGATGCCGTTTTCGTCACTTTCAAAGCGTTCACAAAGCAGAGCAATACTCATCAATAGTCACGCCGTGAAAAAGTTTGCTTTAAAATGGTGGTTTAACAAGGTGGGATAATTGGGTGGATACGTTTATTCTCCCCAATCTTCCCCTTCAATGGTAAGTTCTTGAAGGTCTACGCAGTCGCCTTTTACCGCTTTAACTTCAAGTTCAAGGCCGCAACCGGGACAACTTAGAATTTCGCCTTCCTCAATATCTGAGGGTACATCGAGTTCTGCATCACAATCAGGACACTTTGATTTAGATATAGCCTTCACCTCATCTGGTTGATTTACTTGTTTAATCATTTTTTGTGCGTCACTTTATTTTTAGTTAGGAAACGTCATTGGGTATTCCAAGAATCTTTTAAATGTTGTGACCTATTTGTTACAACTCGGAGTCGTAATGTCCCATTTGGTGCATAAAACATCAAATAAATTACATACAACAACCAACACCCAAACGACTGAAAACGCACTAAACCACCCGTTTCAGTATGGAAAACGTTAAATTGGCGCCACCCCAAACAACATAGGGCAAAAAACATGGATGAAAAAGATCGACAAATCATAAAGACTCTAAAAGACGACGCACGCGCAGGATACGCCGATATCGGCAACAAAATAGGCCTCTCAGAAGGCGCAGTCCGTAAAAGAATCAAAACACTCACAGACGAAGGCACCATCAAAAAATTCACCGTAAAAATCAACACAGCAGAAGGCGCCCAAGCTATCACCCTACTTGCAACCAACCCCACCTACCCCACACAAGAAGTAGTCAAAGTAATTCAAACAATCCCCAATATTGAAACCGTCTACGAAGTCACAGGTGAATACGACATCATCACAATCATAACCGGCAACAATGTCACCGAGGTCAACGAATGCATAGAAAAAATCCGCCGCATCGAAGGTATAACAAAAACCAACACTATGATAGTCCTAAAAAACTGGTAAATTCAAAAAAACACAGATTGAACTTATAGTCATAGTCCAAACAAATACTTGTAAAAAATATGATTTGTGTTGATTTGGTGGCACACCATAAAAACGCTAAGGTTACCCGGTTGAAAGCCCATCAATTCAGGGGTGAGGGAAAAAATTGAAATGTGAACTTTTATTACAGCGAAGCATTTTTCTTTATTTGTGAAAGGTACTATGTGCGAATTTAATGTTATCTTAAACGATAAAATTCAAATAAAGGACATAATCTACACCAAGGTTGAAGGTAACAAAGTCGTTGTAAAAGACATTCTTGGAAAAACTATGGAGTTTGAGAATTGTAGAATCATTGAAGTTGATGTGCCCAATGCGCGTCTGGTTCTTGACCAGACTAAAGAAGAAAGTTAAGGCAACAACTCAGGAAAACAAAGTTAACAATACGTTAACTATGTAGATCTGTTTTTACTATGAGTAATAAACAAAAGTTCGAAAACGATCTTACTACACTACTAGATAGGTTAACCTGTGGTGTTCAACCTTCCGTAGAGAACAGGCTAAATATGCTCAAAGACTGGCTGATTAAGTTACACAGGGAAAACATCGTAAAAATCAACCACTCCGTCATGGAACTTGTATGCGCTAAGCATTTAATTGAAAAAAATTATGACGACATACAAATTGAATATCCGCTAAATGAGATTTTAACATGCGATCTATACGGGATAAAAGGCTTAGGCAATATTGTAGTAGAAATAGAAACCGGCTTCATCCCACCAGAAAACGCCCTCGCACCCCTGACATACACCACCGCAAGGTTGGCAAGCAAAATCGTACGGTATAGTGGTTTCACAGGTAAATTCGCTTTGGGCGTACCACCGCACTACATTCTGCCTTTTCCAGATACCTTCGCCAAACCACCGCGAACCCGTACCAAGCAGGAAATCGAAGCCATCAAAGCACTCTGTGACGCTTACTATCAAAAACCGCCCGTAACTCTCGAGGGCATCCGCAATGCGCGCATTCAAGAAATATACATAATCGATGTGGATCATGGTTTAGTGCAGGAAATCGACCCAGAAACCTACCTAAAAAGAGCAATACAAAAAGGAGCCAGCTACAACTACCTAACAGCATAAGGATAATATTAGGGTAAAGCGAGATGACATGACATTCTACGTTTACATATTACAATGCACTAACGGCAGCTACTATACCGGCTACACCAAAGATATCGAGAAACGAATGCAACAACACCAAAAGGGCAAAGGTGCTAGATATACTAAGGCCCACCAGCCTCAAAGGGTAGCATACAGCGAACTTTTTAACACACGTAGCGCAGCTATGAAACGAGAGCGGGAAATTAAAAAACTTAGCCATCAACAAAAAACGATATTGATCATTGAACACGATAAAATTAACAAGTAAACCAAAACTTGACTATTGCAACATCTAAAAATTTACTCTACTGATATGCATAACAGGTTAAATTTGAAACGGCACATAAGCAGACATGTAAGCATTAGGTGCTACGGAACACTACACTAAACAACCGAATTATATTAACCCGTGTTTGCTGGATTTCCCTTCCAGACATTATTTCACGTCACAAAAGAAAACAGAAACAGACCCTGCTTCAATCCTTATTTTTGAGTTCCTTTTTGAATCTGCAACATAAATTTTGCCACGTTCCAATCCTTGTTTTGCTGGATTTCCCTTCCGAACGATTATTGGCGTATACGTTCTTACACCGGCGCTTAGTTTCGATCCTTGTTTTGCTGGATTTCCCTTTCGGACCGTTGGTTACGTAAAGGAATTTTTAAAGACTTATAAAGTTTCGATCCTTGTTTTGCTGGATTTCCCTTTCGGACGGCGGAACCAGCGGCGGCAGGTGCTGCGTAGGCAAAGGGAGGTTTCAATCCTTGTTTTGCTGGATTTCCCTTTCGGACCGGAGGCTTTGTTAACAATCAAGCTTTTCATAGTGTTTCAATCCTTGTTTTGCTGGATTTCCCTTTCGGACATCTCGATCGTGACTTTGCAATGTTTGAAACCCCGTTTCAATCCTTGTTTTGCTGGATTTCCCTTTCGGACAGAAAACCATAACCCCCACCAACCCCAACTCCAACAGTTTCAATCCTTGTTTTGCTGGATTTCCCTTTCGGACTACAAAACCCATCCTGCACCTAGAGGATCCCGGCGACAGTTTCAATCCTTGTTTTGCTGGATTTCCCTTTCGGACTATTCCTGCTGGCGACTATACTCTTATAGTCGATAGTTTCAATCCTTGTTTTGCTGGATTTCCCTTTCGGACTAGGTGTCTGTATTGGTTCTGTGATGGGTGTTGTGTTTCAATCCTTGTTTTGCTGGATTTCCCTTTCGGACCTATCTCAAGTCTCAACCGTCTTCTATGCAATGGAGTTTCAAGCCTTGTTTTGCTGGATTTCCCTTTCGGACTTGTACAGTCAATTCAGTCACATTAATTATGTCGAAAACTAGTTTCAATCCTTGTTTTGCTGGATTTCCCTTTCGGACTAGTAGTAATATTCCCGCTGGTAACTCTGAGCCCCTGTTTCAATCCTTGTTTTGCTGGATTTCCCTTTCGGACCTGAATTCTCATTAACCACCCCTCCGTTTCCAAGTTTCAATCCTTGTTTTGCTGGATTTCCCTTTCGGACTAGCGGCTGTCTAGGGCTCGATTGCAACACGCAACGTTTCAATCCTTGTTTTGCTGGATTTCCCTTTCGGACGCAGTAATTTTAGCAAACATGCTAAGCCCAGACGAATGTTTCAATCCTTGTTTTGCTGGATTTCCCTTTCGGACTTCGAGCTTCTCCCTATCAGGATACAACGTATCAATGTTTCAATCCTTGTTTTGCTGGATTTCCCTTTCGGACTTTCTATACGATTATCCAATATTTTTATATGCTCTCTACAGTTTCAATCCTTGTTTTGCTGGATTTCCCTTTCGGACTACTGTCATCCATAATATCGAGAAACTCCTCAAGTTTCAATCCTTGTTTTGCTGGATTTCCCTTTCGGACTGGTCTTCATCGGTTAGAAGCTCATAAACTCAATAAGTTTCAATCCTTGTTTTGCTGGATTTCCCTTTCGGACTCTCAAAGAAACAGTCGCTGAGAAAACATCTAAAAGTTTCAATCCTTGTTTTGCTGGATTTCCCTTTCGGACTGCGGGCATAGATACACCAGCTTCAGTAGACGAGTTTCAATCCTTGTTTTGCTGGATTTCCCTTTCGGACGACTTCTCACCCATACCCAACGATGTATACGAAGAGTAGTTTCAATCCTTGTTTTGCTGGATTTCCCTTTCGGACCATAAGTAACAGGCACAAGTGACCAGACACCGTAGTTTCAATCCTTGTTTTGCTGGATTTCCCTTTCGGACTGATAGTCTGTTGTTCATCTGGAGAATGTCAATTGTTTCAATCCTTGTTTTGCTGGATTTCCCTTTCGGACCTTAAAATCTGCTATCATTATCAACCATGGAGTCAAGTTTCAATCCTTGTTTTGCTGGATTTCCCTTTCGGACGGGGAGAGTCATAAACTCTACACCGCATTTCCAACACCTAGTTTCAATCCTTGTTTTGCTGGATTTCCCTTTCGGACTACTATCCCTGACGTTATTGTTCGCGGTAAATTGCGCGCTGGCCCGTTTCAATCCTTGTTTTGCTGGATTTCCCTTTCGGACCAGCATACACAACCTCATACTTAGCGGGTTCAGCCTCGTTTCAATCCTTGTTTTGCTGGATTTCCCTTTCGGACCTCCGGTTCACTACAAAAATTAGCCAACTTATCCTGTTTCAATCCTTGTTTTGCTGGATTTCCCTTTCGGACCTGTATTCAAGACTCCAAAAACTAACCCAATCTTCAGGGTTTCAATCCTTGTTTTGCTGGATTTCCCTTTCGGACTTCTCAAGATTCCTTTTTGTCACTTTAACTTATGATAGTTTCAATCCTTGTTTTGCTGGATTTCCCTTTCGGACTGACGACGTCGATAATACCAATTCGAAGCTAAAGGTTTCAATCCTTGTTTTGCTGGATTTCCCTTTCGGACTCATACGTCAATACCAAAACTTCCAAAGTTTGCCAGTTTCAATCCTTGTTTTGCTGGATTTCCCTTTCGGACTCCGGTCCTATTCCCGCTGGTACAAATCTTGCCGCTGGTACTACTTGGACGTTTCAATCCTTGTTTTGCTGGATTTCCCTTTCGGACTAGGGTTAATTCTGCGGCGCCTAAAGTTGTACATTTCATGGGTTTCAATCCTTGTTTTGCTGGATTTCCCTTTCGGACCAAGTTGAACTATAAGTATTATCCTTCCCCTGAAGAGTTTCAATCCTTGTTTTGCTGGATTTCCCTTTCTGACAAAGACACTCTGGCTAGCATTGGAAATGCCTTTACAGGGTTTCAATCCTTGTTTTGCTGGATTTCCCTTTCGGACTATCCACGTTCAAACGGATTACGTATTTGTTTCGGTAACTGTTTCAATCCTTGTTTTGCTGGATTTCCCTTTCGGACACGTTTAAGTTGGTCAATTAAAATGTCAGCGTTTTGGTTTCAATCCTTGTTTTGCTGGATTTCCCTTTCGGACTGGTCAACCAGCAATGGCGACAGCGGCTCATTCAAAGAGTTTCAATCCTTGTTTTGCTGGATTTCCCTTTCGGACTTACAATACAACCACCAAACACAGCGTCTCCAACAGTTTCAATCCTTGTTTTGCTGGATTTCCCTTTCGGACTATTGTAACGAGATAGAACAGATTATACTCACACCGGTTTCAATCCTTGTTTTGCTGGATTTCCCTTTCGGACGAGGCATGACTGTCCTATCATGTATAAGAAACTTGTTTCAATCCTTGTTTTGCTGGATTTCCCTTTCGGACTAGCGGCCAGCGCGGCATTGCCAAGAGTCAGGTCCAGAGTTTCAATCCTTGTTTTGCTGGATTTCCCTTTCGGACTGTAGACGACGAGCACGAAGATTATCATACTGAGGTTTCAATCCTTGTTTTGCTGGATTTCCCTTTCGGACTGGAGCAATCAACAGAGTTAGTGCGAGGGGGGTTTAGTTTCAATCCTTGTTTTGCTGGATTTCCCTTTCGGACTCTATTAACTACTATACAAAAAAGCATAGATCCGTAGATGTTTCAATCCTTGTTTTGCTGGATTTCCCTTTCGGACCTGCTTATCAGCGTTCTATGACTCAACTTAAGGAGTTTCAATCCTTGTTTTGCTGGATTTCCCTTTCGGACCAAGAACCATAGCGGCTAATGCCGCATTCCCGAGAGTGTTTCAATCCTTGTTTTGCTGGATTTCCCTTTCGGACATGGGCACTCCAAGATCGTCCTTTCGAACTTCTGTTTCAATCCTTGTTTTGCTGGATTTCCCTTTCGGACCTGGAGGAATATAACTACGCATCGGGCATAACCTCGGTTTCAATCCTTGTTTTGCTGGATTTCCCTTTCGGACGCTATTTTCGCCGCCATAACGCGCAAACAACCGGTTGTTTCAATCCTTGTTTTGCTGGATTTCCCTTTCGGACAGCCACATTTTTGTTGGTTATTTTACATTTTAAGGCCGTTTATCAGGCGCTTTTAGGGATAAATATTGTTGTCTTTCGTTTATTGGTCCCTTTATAAGGATAGACCCTTAATTCCTATTTAGCTAATAATTAAATCTATTGTAAATATGTTTTATGTTTTCAGCTTATGGACAAATTTTTCGGTAGCAACAGTTTGGGCAACGGTTATCACGTTTTGAATATGGCATATCACCTGAAATTATTGTGTGGTTTGTTTTTTGGAGCATACGTAAGGCAATTTGTTTAATTTTTTCATTAATGTATACAGGCACTTCTACTCTTTCCGTTTTATTAAAAACTACAATCGCCTTGTTGACCTTTTTTCCGGTGTTTTCTTCTGCTAAAATAGCCAGTAACCCGAGTTGAGTTTTTATTGTCGGACCTATTAGAATATAATCAGAATATTTACGTTCTATTATCAGAATTTCTTTATCTGTCTCTATAGCTTCGTCAATTTTCCCTGAGAACGAATATTTTCTTGAGTAAAGGAGCCGTTCTGTCTGCTTGATACCGTCTAAGTGGTTTATTTTGTAGTTTTTGTTAGTGGTTGAATATCTGCTGTGAAAAGCGCGACCAGATTGAACAGTACCGCGTTTGTCTTCTCTTTGCTCTATACCGAGCACTAACTGAAAGTAGGTGAATCTTGGACAGAATGCATGTTCCACTGCATTTGTTACAGTAATGCACTTACTCAGAGAACCATACTCTCCAATTCATTAGTTACATATTCTTTGTCAAATCCGTGACCGATAATAGTAACTTTTCCAAAGCAGTTCTGGCATGCTAAAATAAGATATACCGATTCAGTTTCCTCTGTTATCCGTTTGAGATTTTCTATTAGGTCTTTTTTCTGTTGGGAAGATAAAGAACCACAGAAAACACTCTTCTGTATACGAACAAATCCTATGTTTTTTAGTGTCTGAATGGTATGTGTTCGGGTTTTGTTGTCAGAAATGTCGTAAACGGCATAGTACATGTTTTTCTTCACATTCAGGTCTCCTTTACGAATATAGCCATTATTTTTCTGCAGTAAAGCCAGCTTTCTTTTTCTACAGTATCAGATGCATCCTGCATGTATGCGGTAATCACCGCTTTTCGTCCTTCTTTAGATAGGAAAACACCTAACGGTGCATCATCGGAAGACATGAACCAAGAGTCTTTAACTTGTTTTTTTGTAAACAATTTCACTACAATACGATCAACTTTAGCCCTAAACAGTTCTATTAGATCAAAAACTAAAGTTGGTTTACCGTAAGAATCAGCATGATATATCCCCGCATTTGGGTCTAAACCGCTTAGAATAACAATTTTTTCAACACTTGAATAAGTTATGCCATAAATATAATTGATAATTGCATTAAATTTATCCTGAGCAGGTTGCCTACTTCTTTCTTTGAAAGCATACTTTTTAGGAAGAATCGAGGAGACTGCGGAAAAATACTCAGCGGCCGCAAAGCCTTCAATTCCCAAAAGGGTCTGCTTAAAAGAATGGACATATTCCAAGTCGGTTAGGCTTTTTAGGGATTTGTTTATGGCGTTTATAGAGTTGTTTATTGTTTCGTTTGGTGTCTTCCGGTTGCCCTTGAGATCAACGAGGAATTTTCTTTGTGCTCTGAGTTTATGTGTAACAATGTCTTTGGATATTTTAAACGCTGTAGGCGTGTTTTGGTGCAGATATTGTTTGCGTCGATACTCAGTTACCCTGCCGGGAGTGCTTACCCAAAATCTTCCAAAGGGTTTGCCAGACCAGTTAGCTAACACAAGTTGAATGTTTTTTTCTAAACATAGAGCAACCGCTTGGGTGCTAACCAAGGCATTGGCTGTCACTATAATGGCATCAACTTTCTCTGCGGGAATTTCGGTTTTTTCGTTTGATACTTGAATGATAAAACAGTCATGGTCTCGTTTTAATGTGCTTCCATGTTCACTTATTTCAATTATCATAATGTTCGCCTTATAGTGCCAAATCCCTTTGAAACGCTCTTGCCTAAACCGATAAAATCTGGCAGATCAACATTCAAAAAGAAACGCGCAGTAAATGCTTCAAAAGAATTCCCATGGGCACCCACACAAAAAGAACTAAAAGATACAATAAAAGATTCAATACGATAATCCACAAAAATACCCAACCCTTTAAGACAACTCAAAGTGTTACCAACTATTATCTTTTCCAAAAATGCTTTTTGTTCTGTGCCATCACAATATTTAAACTCAGAATAATTAGCCTCATTAAGTGCAAGCCAAGGTGTCACAAAATCATAACAGCAAGACACATTACGCACATGCCAAGTTGATAAATCTAATTCTTGACTGTGAACCCTAAAACTGCCAAGCCTTGTTGAAATATTATCTACAACAGACATCTTAGTCATGAGAATTTTGGCATAATCCTGAAAACCTAAAATCATCAAGTCATCCTTAACCCGTTTATATTGAATCAATGGATAATGATAAGACCGCTCCGAATGATGATGAAACTCTGCGTCATCAACAAAGAGACTGCCAAGAAATCCGCGAAGTTTAACAGACGAAATATAGTTCTGATCAGGAACATTAAGCTTAACTCTACAAACTTTAATCACATCCGCACTCTGTTGAACCGCTTTCTCAGTACTCATTCATTTTTCACCCATTTATCCAATCCTATTTTTGGATCGTACACACAGTCAAGAGCCTCTTTTTTAGGCAATAAAATATTCATATCAAGCAATTCTTCATCAAGCATGGCTTCTAAACCATTAATTTTTTTAAGAGAACGAGGCAACTGAGCCACATATCGTGTATAGAGTTTCTGAGTCTTAATTGCATTTGAAGACAAAAACTGTTGCCTGACTTCATCATAGTCTTGGAGTTTGGGCACAAAAAGCGGATCACCCAACTGAGAGGGCAAAGCATTCTTTTTAACAAAATCCCAAACAGCATCAAAATTTAGCCCTCGCATCTTACCATCTAGTTCTTTAGATAGGTTTTTGTTTCTCAAATTTTCAGCTGAGACCGTTTTATAGTAATCAGGTAATGCCGCATAGAGAGCTATTGAGGAATTAAGTTTAGGAATAAGTATTTTGGATTCTTCTACTTCAAGTTCACTGTAGGGTTTATAATCAGCGTCAACTCTAAAAACTGTGAGCATCGGATCACTGCATTCACCCTCACGACTAAGGCGCCCCATAGCCTGCACAATATTATCCAAAGGTGCCAACTCTCTATACATACGACTAAAACTCACATCCACACCAGCCTCTAAAACCTGCGTCGAAACCACCGTTACAGGTTCCTTACCCTGAAGTTTTTCTTGAATAATATTACGCCTATCACATTTTCGTATACCTGAAGATAAATAATGCACATCAGGTTTGAGTACAGATAATTGTTTAAAGAAATTCACGGCTTTTCGACGGGTATTAAATAGAAATAAAGTACGCTCATCAACCCCAAGCCGCGCAACTTCGCCGGCGTCTAAAGTATCCCTATATTCTATTTGTTTTACAGTCATTTGCATATATGTTTCTTCGAACTCTTTGTGAGTTTTCAGTGTGGACAAGTTTTGCAGTTCATCAGGTATAGTAGCACTAACCAAAAGTATTTTTGTGTTATATTTTATGGTAAGTGTTTTTAGTAAAGCTATGATGTTTGGGAGTAAAACCTTAGGTATTGTCTGAACTTCATCAATTATCAGAAAGGAATTTTTAAAGGATAACAATTTTTGCTTATCGGCAGGCCTATTTGAATAGAGCACCATTAGCAACCTTTGAGTTGTAGTGATGATTAATTGTTTGTTGAAAGATTCACGATCGAAATATTCTTTAGTTTTGAAAAATTCATGGTCCTCAGTGTCTTCAATGTCAACATCGAACATGACACTATGATCCGTTGATTGCCTCTTTTCAAGCAGATTACCAGTAAATTCATGATTATAAACTAGCACCTTCTCAGCATCGTCGTGATTAATAACTGAATCAGCGTATTTTGTGCTAAAGAGCTTGCCTTCGAAATCATCAGTGAGCGCTAGTAGAGGAGAGAAATAAAAAACCCTCTCAAAACGGTGAGTATCTGAAAGTTTATTGACGATATCTAGAAACAGTTTTGTTTTACCTATACCAGTGGGTGCCTTGAGGATTGCTAGATTATCTTGAAAACTATTTTTTGAGAGGATATATTCTTGGAAATTCATTCTAACATCGGATAATCGAGAGCATTTTCTTACCAGCACACTTGTGTTAAAATTGATGTTAAAGGCAGGTGATGACCAGTCAAAAAAACTGCCTCGATCAGCTTGAATAAGAGCTGAGAATACAGAAGAAAAATCCAAAAACTCCAAAACACAATCACCCTCAGCAATAAAATCCATTTCACTTTGGGGTATTTTCTTAAACCTACGTAAACATTTATCCCAAGCTAAACCTTTGAATTCTTCACGGTCACTAACCATCTGGCTAAAACGTTGCAAGTTGTCATAGGTACCATTATGACTTTTTTCAAAACATAACCCTGACTTATCAATGTATTCTAGGCTTTTAGTGAACTGGACAAGTTTTGAGTGATGCCCCGCCACGGCAAAAAGTGCTTGTTTTTGGGAACGTTTGGATAAAGTTGCGATATTAAGTAGCGTATTAACTGCTAAGGCTGAAAAAATTGCATGCGCCCTAATATAGTCACGATTAATTTGCCCAGTTAAAAAAAGAAGCTGATAATAGGGGTTAAGTTTACCAATATCATGAAGCAAACCAGCATAAAATGCAGCATCGTCCAAACCCAAACTTATAGTTAACTCTCGGGCTATTTGAGCCGTTTTTAGAGAATGCTCAAGCAACCCTGAGTTATTCATAGAATTCTTGGGGCGGGCCCAAAATTCAGATTCATTGATCATATTTAAGTCTCCAACTAGAAGAGACACAAAACTTGATTTGAACCATCTATAGAGTAAAATTTGGTCAGGGATAGAGGGGAGTCATAATTTGTAATGTACAAAACAGAAGTTTTACCGTTTTCAGGAATGGGGATATAGTGACGCAGTACTGCCCTCTTTAATGAGCCTTCGGCAACATAAAGATGCAAATGCCGCTCAACCAATACCTTAGCTGGAAAATCAGGATGCTTGGCAAAATCGATTCCAGATTTGCTATCCTTTGACTCCATGACTTCATCTAAAACCACAGTAGAAACAAGCGTGTCTTCAGGATCAACCGTTTTAACACTGGAGATTTCTCTAGATCGTTGAATTCTTGCGGGACAATATGCATGTCCAAGCATCGGTGAGAACACAAAGTTGTTAGTCTTTAGTTTATCAATCAAGATTTGGTTTACTTCATCAGTTGACTTTACATAGATTGTGTATTTGGGATTGATGAGTAGTTCAGTTTTGTAGGGTTTAGTTTTGTCTTCTTTAAGTGAGCGATGGTTTGTGAAAAAGGTACATTTGGAGGTTTGGTTGTTAACTTGAATTCCTACAGTAGTCTTCTCTAGCAGATCAAGATAACCTTCACTGTATAGGCGGTCAAATGAGTTTGATCGTTTGATTCCAAGCAGAGCACCTAACAGGCCTATCAGAGCACTTTTAGACGGTATGACAGTTACTGTCTGGTTGGTTGTCACTGATGGGTCTTTGAAGGCTGCAAAGTCTCCTTCAAGGTCGAAGGAGACTATACTCAACTATTGGCCACCTCAACAGGCTCTTCTGTTCTGATCAACTCGACCTGGATACCAAGTGCTTTAATGTCTGCCTCGAGTTGCTGGGTATCTTTGAGCAGATCTTTACAGGATGCTAAGCGTATTTTTTTGACTTTCTCCTTACGGGTTTTGAGTGCCTCAAGCAACTTTGTGAATTTTAGGGGGGATGCTGTTAAGCTACTGGCTTTGCCTTTGAGTGCTGAATCTTCTTCCACCAAGATGGGCAAGTCATTATAGATGGATCCGTCATAGGTTACCTCCAAAAGAAATACACTCCTCTGAGGGAATTTGGATCGGGTGATTAAAGCATTAGTTCCCTCCCAAAGGCTGGGAAGCAACTTACTCTCTGCGTTATTAAAGCTCTCCACGACATCAGCGTCTTCTAAGTAACCCCCAAGGTTGGTTGGATTAATGGCACCCTGTATCTTAATCAGAGCGTAATCTATTGAATAGAATTTCCCAAATGTGCTGAATTGTTTTTGCCCTTCATCATCTGACGAGTCACCCTTTTTCTCTTTACCTACAAACCGACCTGAGATCATAGGGTTCAAAACTTGTACTTGATTAACACTTCGACCTATGGCAAACTGTACTGGACCAGTTAACTTGTGGGAACTTCCTCCGCCACCTTTATCTGATCGGATAGTAACTAAGCCCCCAAATAACGGAACATCAAAAGTTTTAACAGCTAAACCCTTTATGGCATCATTAAAGTTGTTACCAAGAATTTCTTTAGCTCTCTTATCGGCCGTAACCGGTGTGCCTTCGTCTCCAAAGTCGACAAATAATTTGACATTATATCTATTTTTTGCATAGTCACGGATTGTCCGTTTAATTCGCACATCAGTAACAATTATAGTTCCATCAGACATCAAACGGGGTTGATTTTCAAAGCCTGGGTCACCATTTGGGTTCTGTCTAGATTCATAATAGAATAATAATTCTTTTTTGAATTTTTTTAATTCAGGTTGCTTATTTGCTGTCATATTTGTCACCTAAGTTAAATTTTCAAAAACACCCTTGTAGAAGAAGTAAGAGAAGTCTTCATAAGCTTGGGCATCAGCTATTTCTTCTTTAGCTAAGTCATTTTTTATGGATTGGCCTATAGCATCAGTATCGGTTTTGGATAGGGATAAACCGATACAGACTCGTTGATAAACAAATCGAAGGCGTTCGCGGTCGTATTTGGAATAAGTTAAAATGTCTTTGGTCGAGTTATTTAATTCTTTTTCGGTTCGTTTAAATTTTATGTATTTCCCGGCGATAATACCGATTTTATATGCATATTCTTCATTTTTATTCATGAGCGACCCACATTCATTTTTAGTTAATAGCTCTAAACAAAACTGTGATTTATCAAAAAATTCAGCTGGTTTCTTTTTTGATTGACTTATTATTCCCGTTATCCAATCCCACATGTAACTATGAAGGATGCAGGTAAAACGCTGAATCAAAAAATGGCGGTCAAAATAAGTGCCGTTCATAAAGTGTCTTATGGCGGTAATATAATCTGCCCAAATAATGTCTCTGCTGGTTTCTATTATAAGCGACTCTAATGCCAGATGACTTTTAGAGCTATCCTTTACACGGTCGATCATTTTTTTCATTTGATCCATCGTTAGATTTTCATCTAGTAACACTTCGAGTTTAGCTTGTGCTCTTTTAGTGCATATAATCTTTAGAGATGATTGATGTGGCACAGTGGCCGTATAGAGTTTAGATAAAGAGGTATAGTTGCTACGTAACTGATCGTAGATGCCTGAACCTTTTGCATTAAAATTTAGTGAAGGGTCCGGTAGGTAAAGGAAATACCAGTCTAAACCAGCTATTCGGATTACCCCATCTGGTGGTAGATTAATCTTAGAAAAAGATTCATTACCTACACCCAAGTTTTGATAGAATTCTTGACCAGTTTTACAGTTTAAGGTAAATGCTTTGTCATCAAAAGAAAAGAATTTGGCATCTATAGTGGGTTTTGTAGGATAAGCCGTTGCTAAATTCCCAAAGCAGTCCTCAAACGGTTCGCCTATACGGGCTTCTTCGGGGCTTCGATACTCGACTTTTCCCTGGGACATAAGCGGAAATGGTAAGACTACTAATCGGAAGGAAAATCGGCTAAATTTATGGAGTTCTTCAAAGACTATTTTCTCCTTCCAAAAAGAAAGAAAGGCATCACAAACCGCTAGAAACACCTTAGAGGATAATGCACCCTCGGAAGTGACAACCCCAGCTTCTTTGTAGACCTCAAAGAGCAACTTGTCGCCAACAAAATAACTTTGCGCATCCAACCTCAAAGACAAGAAATCAACTGGAGATATGATAATGGGTTCTTTGCTGTTTTCAAAGTTATATGCATATTCGTACGTTTTTTTCTGGTTACCAGTTATGGAGAGTAATAATTTATTTTTCTCATATTTTCCATAGAATTCTATATATGGTTTCTTAGAGTTTGCGCCAGTTCGTCTATTGGGCAAACCTACTGCGATGAGGTTATTTGAAGGCATGGATAATGGTTTTTGAAAATAGGTCCGAGGGTCGTTAGGCTTTGGGTTTTCCCCGTAGTATTCTAAAGTTTTGGGATCTATTCTGATAGTAACAGCATCAGCAAAATTAACAAAAATTTTCTTTATTGGAACGTTGCTACCAATGTCGCCTCCCTCAGATGCTTTATTTTTCAGGTATAATTCATACGCAAGCAACACCACAACCTCCAATCTGATTATACAATTCTCCATACAAAAGATAGGCAAAGATATTAATAAATTTAATGGAAAATTTTTTAAACCTCTGACAAAAACTGCAAGAAACATACAAAACATTCAGAAACTATCAGAGCTCCATCAAAACGACCTTTTCACAAAATCAGGCCAGCATAATTCAATTCAAACAACGCCCTCTTCCATTCATACAATATACATCAAACGTTTTAACAACACATACGTGATGAAATAAAAACAGGGGATAAAAAACGCAACCAACAACAAAAACTGATAATCGAACAGAACAAAAAATAACAGCATCAACTGTGTATAAAGCTTATAGTCAAGCCACGAGTTTAGTTACGACCAGCTAAACTATTCAAATTTAATCCTTATTTTGTTGGATTTTTTGGAATAACATATCAAAGGCAACGAGACAATGTTTTCCATTGTGAGGCTAATATGTAGCATTTCAATCCTTGTTTTGCTGGATTCCTTTTCGGAAATCAACCCACATCAGCAAACATCGCGACTTTATTAAATCTTGTTTTTCGTTACATCATTTCCAAATGACATAGTGAAGATAACAAAAACACCAACATTTTTGCTCCAATTAATCAAATCAAAATGCGCAAAATAGAAATTACCAAGATGTGGCTACAGACAAACAGTAACATACATTCATAATATGGTCGTGACCCTAAAAGAAATTGAGGTTTATCTATTGACTTCCACTCCGAAACAAAACTTTTCCGGTGAACCCAATCATACACCGGGCCATGATCCGGCAGTAGTAGCAGTAAATGAGGACAGGTACATGTGTCCTGAATGCGGCAAAACGTTTACCATCAAAGACGCCGCTGTACAACATCTTCACGGTATACATCTAGAGCACTTACGCAAAGAACACCAAGAATTCCACAACAAAGACGTTGTAGGGCACCATATAAGTTAGCCAATAAACAAACTAAAACCAAAACTGCTCAATTAAGCAACACAAACTAATGCTCAGACCTTATTGGTTAAAGTCTATTAACGTGTCATTTCACGACAAGATTCCGCGCAACGTCTGCATGTGGTGGCACATTCCTTCATAAAACCATCTTCGAATCTGTCGCAGACATCACTGCATTCATCACAGATATCGGCACATATACCGCAGGTCTGTGGATAATAGGTAGAGTTTCGAAGCATAAAATCGGCATTGGTGTTGCAGATTTTTGCGCAATCCAGAAGCAAATTGATATGCGTAGAGGCAGCATGTTTACCACCCATAGATAAGCAACGCAAAGTAGTCTCAGTGCATGTTTGGTAACAATCAATAGAATCCGTTATACCTTCACGGACTTCACTATTCATCATCTCGGAGTTTTGGATGTCCTCAAGATCCGCCATGGTTCCAGACATTCGCCCAACCATCGGCGATTGATTTTCTGTCCAGCCCTCGTCAATGTCTTCTTGAGTTTGCACTTCGGTATTGTTTTGCTCAACATAACTGCTTCGCACGTCTCTTGAAGTTAATTCTTCGATGTAATCAGGCTGCCTGCTATAGATTTCGTTTTTGTATGATTTTGACAACTTTTTTTCACTCCCTAACTTTTCTTTGGCATTAATTTAAGAATATGTGAGTACAAAACTGCACCAACAACATAACTGGTAAAAAGGGTGTGCTTAATGCGATCAGCAGAGTACCTATTTTTTAGGTAATAGCTCGTTTAGTTCGTAACTTGCACCGCAGACTACGGTATCAGCACCCCCATAGTATACTATGACTTGGTTATCGAGCACTACATTACCACAACTAAACACTACATTTGGTACGTCGCCTATGCATTCATAGTCTTTGCAGGGTGTTAGGATGGGTTTGTCGGTGCGGTAGAGAATTTTTTCAGGGTTATTTTTGTCGAGCAACGCGGCACCTAGTGAGTAGTGTTTGTTTGCGTCTACACCGTGGTAGATGAAGAGGTATCCTTCGTTGAGTTCTATGGGTGTTCCGGCGGCTCCGATTTTTAGGCTGTCCCACATTTTATCGCGTGGTTCCATGATGGATTTGAATCCATGCCATTTTTTGAGGTCATCTGAGTAGGCGATACATATGCTGGGTTCGATACGATGGAACATAACATAGTTGCCGTTGATTTTGTTGGGCAAAATGACCGCGTCTTTGTTGCGAACACCGGGGAACGGCAAGATACGTTCATTCCAGTTCCAGTTACGGTTTACGAAATCTTGGAGATTTATAGATGTTAGTGAAATTTGAAAAATTGTGGGAAAATCATGATTGCGAAAAGCGGTATAGGCCATATAACATTGATCATCGATTATGGTTAAGCGGGGATCTTCACATCCGTCGCGTTCTGCATGGTGAATTGGGCTAAAGATTGGTGTGTCGAAGCGCTCTTTAATAGTGAAACCATCCGTTGAGGTAGCTAAACCGAGTCTTGAGATGTTGTCTCTTCCCTGAGCACGATATACGATGTGAACTAATCCATCACTGTGGATCGCAGCCGCGTTAAAAACTGAGCGCGATTGCCAAAGACTATCCTCTATTGGCTCTAGTATGGGATTATGTATAAAACGGTTCATAAACCCTCTCCCTTCGAGCTCATCAACGAGTAAAGGTAACATATAAACTTGATGCAGAATGATTTCAAAAACCCGCTGTGATTGACAGGACACAATCACATTGGCTTAAAGCATCCGAACCGTATTTTACGATGTGACTTGTTTGGCAAAGTATATTCTAGGCAACCCTGCGCTGGCAGAGGTTAGAGAAGTTGCATATGTAAGCACATTTCCGCCTCGGAAGTGCGGCATAGCAACTTTCACAGCAGAGTTAGTTAACTCTATAACTGGTCTAAACAAGCTACGTGATCAACGGATTATCTCTATCGATAGACGTCGTCTCTATAAACCGGCTTATGAGACTGTGGAGCAAAAAAAGACTGTGGAGCAAAAAATTGGCAGAGATTTCCTTGAAGACTATGTGCTTATGGCAGATTTTCTAAATCAGTCCTCAGTTAATGTGGTAAATATTCAACATGAATTTGGCATCTTTGGGGGTGAAGCCGGCGAATACATAGGGACATTTCTTGATCGGCTGAACCGACCTGTTGCTACAACTCTTCACACAGTCCTGCCAAAGTTTGAGAACAAATCCAAAGAGGTCTTTAGTAAAATTGTTGAAAAAAGCACGGCGTTAGTTGTTTTAAACAAAACTACCCGTACACTCATCAAACAGTATGGAGTTCCTGCAAAAAAAGTAAAACTGATTCCACACGGCTGTCCCGATTTGCCTTTGATATCTAGTACAAAAGCTAAACCTAAAGTGGGGTTGCAAAATAAAGTTGTACTCTCCACATTTGGGTTGTTAAGCAAGGGAAAAGGTATCGAACACGTTATTGCGGCACTGCCTGAAATCATAAAAAAAGAGCCACGCCTGGTCTATTATGTGCTTGGGGTTACCCACCCGCAGGTTAAAAAAAATGAGGGTGAAGCCTACCGCAATATGCTCCACAAAATGGTTAAAACGCTTGGACTCAATGGACATGTGAGGTTTCTCAATCGATTCCTCTCCAAACCTGAACTCTACGATTATCTCCAAGCAACCGATGTGTACATTACACCATATGTTTCCCCCAATCAGATAAGCAGTGGCGCCTTAGTCTATGCTTTGGCAGCTGGAAAAGCGGTGGTGTCCACTCCGTATCTTCATGCTACAGAAGCACTGGAGGGAGGACGAGGGGTCTTTTGCAAGTTTAATGATTCGGACTCCATAGCCGAACGTGTGGCTGAAATTATCGAAGACCAGACGCTTCGAGAATCCCTGGAGCAGAAAGCCTACAGTTACAGTCGGAAATTTACTTGGCCATTAGTTGCCAAAAAATACCTTAAACTCTTCGATGAGTTAACTCAATACTCGGAGGAAAAAAAATATCCATCTACCCCCACTGAAAATAGACTATCTCCAAGCCTTTACTGATGATACAGGCATTTTTCAACATGCCAAATACAGTATCCCCAAAAGAAGCGAAGGCTATACAACAGATGATAACGCACGTGCTTTAATTGCTGTTGTCAAATATCAGCGACTAAAAACTAGCCCTGATATGGCGCCGCTGATACGGGTGTATCTGGCGTTTCTCAACCATATGCAAAGACCTGATGGCAACTTTCACAACTATCTTAGTTATGAGCGCACCTATCTTGATATGGAAGGCTCAGAAGATTCGGCGGGACGAGCACTTTGGGCATGCGGATGCACACTTAATTCCTCAGTGTCAAAAGAGTTGCAGATGGTTGCTAAAGACCTCTTTGATCGGGGCTTATCGGTGATGGGAAAGGCAGTTTGTCTTAGATTTCATGCCGCCATGCTTTTGGGGTTATATGAGTACCATCAGGCTATGCCGGTGGATCATTTTAGGGATTATGCAAAGAAACTTGGTAATATATTTATCCAGAGCTTCCAAGATCAAGCCAAAGAGGATTGGCAGTGGTTTGAACCATATTTAACCTATGATAACGCTCGATTGCCCCAAGCACTTTTTGCGGCATACAGGCTGGTTGGGGAACCCCAGTTTTTGGAGACAGCGAAAAAGGCGATGGATTTTCTGCTTAAAACCCAGATAATGGATGGAAATTTTGTGCCCATAGGCAACGATGGTTGGTATAAACGGGGAGGCAAACGTCCGCTCTATGATCAGCAACCCTTGGAGGCGGCGGCGACTGTGGAGGCCTCGGTAGATGCCTACTATGTTACTAAAAATAAGTGTTATCTCGAGGCGGCGGAAACGGCGTTTGGGTGGTTTTTGGGTAGAAACAGTCGCAAAGTCATGGTTTATAATCCTCAAACTGGCGGATGCTATGACGGCATATCTCAACAATACATCAATCTCAATCAGGGTGCTGAATCATCCATCTGTTATCTTTTAGCACGACTCAAACTTGAGGAAGTTTGGCAGGGGGTTTTATGTCAGAAGAAGATTTAAACAAGAATTACTCAATATTATTGAAGTTTTTTAGTTTTTTAGTGGATAGGATGAGTTAATTATGCTTAAAGTTAAGGATATTATGTGTAGAAAAGTAATTACTGTCAAAGAGGATATATCTATTCAGGAAGCGGTACAACTTTTAAACGATCGTCATATCGGTTCAATAGTCATAATCGATGATGAGGAGCGGTGTCGCGGCATCTTTACTGAACGTGATGCCATACGGATTTTTGCGGCCAAACATTCCCCTGAGGAGCCGCTTAGTAAAATAATGAGCAGCAATGTAGTGACAATTTCTCTTGAGGCGTCATTTGATGAAGCTAAGCGGCTTATGCTTAGCCATGGTATACGTCACCTGCCCGTCATCGACCAGACAGATAAGTTGATTGGACTGTTTTCGCTTAGGTCCTTCCTTGATGAGGTTTTGGGAATAAAAACGCCGGCTTCAAGCACAGATAGTTAGGAATCAGCCATGGAACGCTTTTTAGGAAATCCTATTCTAAAACCCATCGAGGCACATGCGTGGGAATCAAGGGAAGTTTTTAACCCTGCCACTATCTATTTGCAAGGTAGGGTGCATTTGCTCTATCGGGCTATAGGTAACGATAACATTTCTCGAATCGGTTATGCTGTATCGGGTGATGGCGTTCATATCGATGATAGGTTAGCTGAACCTGTTTTAAAACCGGAAAATGATAATGAGCGAGATGGATGTGAAGATCCAAGGATAACCGATGTGGATGGCACATTGGCCTTGACATATACTGCGCTTCGTGAGCACAACCATCTGCAGTCCTACCAAGTTGCTCTAACCACAATTTCGGTGAAGGATTTTCTTTTGCACCGCTGGAACTGGGGAACACGGCGCCTGCCTTTCCCGGGTGTCTATAACAAGAATGCGGTGGTTTTTCCTAAAAAAATCGGTGGTAGATATGTTATGTTCCATCGTATCGAACCCACCATCTGTATTGCCTACTCAGATGATCTTAAAAAATGGTGTGATATCATGTCAGTTATGGGGCCCCGACCAGAGGGTTGGGATAACTGGAAAGTTGGTATCGCAGGTCCCCCGATCAGAATCAATGAAGGCTGGTTGGCAGTCTACCATGGGGTGAGCGTAGAGAAAATATATTCGCTGGGTATTGTTGTTCTTGATGCTGACCATCCAGAGCAGGTGCTCTACCGCTCCAAGGCACCTATTTTGGCACCTAAAGAAGACTATGAACGATTCGGTAAAGTCCCAAACGTAGTGTTTAGTTGCGGCAACGCAGTTATCGATGATAGATTCTTCATCTACTACGGCGGTGCCGACAGCACAGTGTGCGTGGCATCGATTAATTTCGAGGACCTACTCGCATCAATTCGTATGTAGGATACTAAATCAGGGCTTTTTGTGGGAACAAGGCTTACTATATTAATTTGTGCTATTCGGCTTTGATTATGTGGTAACCTGAGGCTTTGCGTAGGCGGTTCATAACTGCTAGCCCCATACCCTCTGTAGGTACACCCTCAGCAAAGATAACATCAATGCCTTCTGCGTCAACTTCTCGCAGGAGTCTAAACAGGTTTTGGGCAACTGAGGCCAAATTGGAGCGGCTACCCAAGGATTTTACGATATCGGCTTGGTAGGCCGTTTGGGTTTCGTTAGTGGCTAAAACGCCTATGCGATGACCTTTTTGTTTGAAAGATTTTGTTAGTGCTGAAATTTTGGCGGTGACTGCTTGGGGGTTTCCTTCAACTATGATGATTTCTGCTTTGGGTGCGTAATGTTTATGCTTCATGCCAGGTGAGAGTGCTTTTTCAATCGGTAATTCGATTTCTGTTTGCACAAATGGATGTAATTTTAAATCAGCCATCACCGCTTTTAGGGCTTCGTATGGTGTGCCTCCGGGACGCAGAAGTATGGGGGGGTCAACGCTTAAGTCGATGACGGTGGATTCTACGCCTATATCTGTGTCGCCGCCGTCTATAGCGGCGTCTATGCGTCCATTGAGATCCTCAAGAACATGTTGTACAGTGGTTGGACTGGGTTTGCCGGAGAGGTTGGCGCTGGGTGCGGCTATGGGGTGTTTTGTTTGTCTGAGAAGAGTTTGGGCGACTTTGTGTTTGGGTATACGAATAGCGATGGTATCTAAGCCTGCAACTGTCTCTTTGGGTACATCACTTGAGTGTTTAAAAATGATGGTGAGAGGGCCGGGCCAAAACTGTTCCATCAGTCGTTCTGCTTTTTGGGAAACTTGCATCACCAACGGATAGACTTCGTTTGTGTTAGCGATGTGTATAATTGGGGGGTTATCGAGTGGACGTTTTTTGGCTTCAAACAGTCTCAAAATTGCATCGCCGTTGAATGCATCAGCACCGAGACCGTAAACGGTCTCTGTTGGGAATGCCACTAAACCGCCGTGCCGAATGATATCGGCGGCGGGTTGAATTTTTTTTGGATCAGGGAAATGAGGATTGACCTTTAACAGAAGCGTTTTCATTTCAGGTGCCTTTTTAGTTCTAGTATGAGAGGTTTTAAGTCGCTGGGAAATGCTTCAGTATTCTCTTAGCTTATTTGTTTCTTTCTATGGAAAACTATCTGTTTGATGACCAAGTTGATAAATCGCCTATGTATCAACGGAGATGCATCGTTTTGAGGGTTAGCAACGGATTAGGGCATTGTTTACATGGAGTGTTAGATTGCGGTTGGTTCTTTTTTGCTGTCGGTTTTTAGCACCTTATCGATGAGGTACATAAAGATTTCTTGTGCCTGGCTTTCGCTTATGTGCTGAAGGTAAACTGAGACTAGAGCAATTTTACCTTTCTTGGCAGCTGTGTATTCGGCAAACATACGGGCGGAAATTACGTTTTTGTCTCCAAGAATCACAGAGGAAGTGACTGAACTCAGGTTATCTCTGGGTTTAGGAATTGCAACCGCTAGGGTGCCTAGTTTGTCCTCTTTTTCGCTTAACATTATCATGATGCTATTTTTTGCTTCCACATAAACTGCTAGGAAGCGGTTATCTTGATGTTCGATTTCCTCTTTGATGACGTTAGCCCGCTCACTCATTTTTTCTCCCAACGTGCTAAGGGGGTTGCGGCTTAAAAATACTTTCACAAGGCGCCAAACAAGTCATCAGGGTTTTAGATAGCCAAGTTTCCTAAAGACAGGGAAGTTTAGCAGTTGCGCAAACGCGGTTTGTGGAGTGACGTTTTTGGGTTAGCTGGGAGTTAGGGTTATGTTTAAAGGGGATACGTTGGGTTAGAGTTTCCGAAATATAGTAATTTTTCTGTGAATCGAGGCATCAAGGGTCTTTGATGTCGAGTTGGAAATGCTTAATTAAGGGCGTTTGTCTTTTCTGGGTACGGAAGGAATAAACTTTGAGTGATGAATTATCCAAGTTACCGCCTAATGTTCAAGAGAGGTTACTTAGGCTCCAGCAATTACAACAGACGCTACAATCGATTTTGGCACAGAAACAGCAGGTTGATATGGAGAAAGCTGAAGTTGAGCAGACACTGGCTGAATTAGCCAAAACTGCTGATGAGGCAGTCATCTACAAAGCGGCCGGTTCACTTTTGATTAAAGCAGAGAAGATGAAGGTTACTGAAGACCTCAACGAACGCAAGTCACTTCTGGACACTCGCAGTACCGTTATTGCCCGCCAAGAAGAGCGTTTGAAAGCTCAAGTTAAAGAATCCCAAACTAAACTGCAGGAAGACCTCAGCCCAGTCTCAGGTCAATCCCTCTCTTAAACGGGACTTGATGCGGTTGGATGATCTCGGCTTTCCAGAGCTAACTGCCGAGCAAATCGAACTTTTATGTCAAACCACCGAAACCGTAGCTCGCAGATATATCCTAAATCAAGTTCCGGGTAAAGATGTTTGTCGGCTTGATATTTCAGTTGAAGTTGAAGGTACTAAGCCCGTCAATGTCGTCATAGAAGTTGACTTGCTTCTCTCAAAACAAGCCGGAACTGTGGATGTAGAAACGTTAGTTAAGGAAGCAGTGGATGCTGGGCATGATGCGGCTGAAAATTTTTTGAGAAAGATACAATGAGCTTCAAAGAATTACTTGCAGTTTTAGAGGAAAGGCAAGCGGGATTTGTGGTGCTGATGTGCCATCGCAGTGCTGACGCCGACTCGATTTGTTCAGCCTATGGCCTGCAGGGATTAATCAAACGATTTCTGCCCAGCGTTGTGGTGGAAATCGGTTGCCCAGCTGGCATCAACAAACCGGCCAAGACGTTGCTAGAATATCTGCCTATATCAGTTAACCTCAAACCCAACATTGAATCCGCAGAAGCCATCGTACTTTTGGATATGAATACGGTGGAACAGCTTGACGAGGCCGCCGATGCCGTCAGGAAATCGGTTGCCCCAAAAATTATCATTGACCATCACGCGCCAAACCAGGAAACCATGCAGATATGTAGACTTTGCGTAATCGATGACAAAGCAGCTGCAAACTGTGAACTTATCTACCGGCTCTATGCAGAAGCAGAAGTCAAACCCAACCTAAATGAGGCAAAGGCGTTGTTTGTAGGTATCGCTTTTGACACCCGTCATTTTGCATTAGCAAATTCCCCCACGTTTGGTATACTTGCGGCCCTAGTAGCAGAGGGTATAGATGCACAGCAGACACTTGCTCAATTTGCCCTACCCATCGATACCTCTGAGCGTATTGCTAAACTCAAAGCGTGCAAACGGGCAAAAATTGTCCAGATTGAAGAATGGATAGTTGCGCTGTCGCATGTGAGTGCTTATCAGGCGCCAGCAGCAAAAGCGCTTGTAGATTTGGGGGCACATATATCGGCAGTTGCAGGAAAAAAAAATGGAAAAATTGAAATCAGCCTTCGAAGCGTCCGCCAGTTCAACGAGGGTACAGGTATTCATCTTGGAACCGACATTGCAGCTCCGCTGGGGGAGTATTTGCAGGGTGTCGGAGGGGGCCATGCGATGGCGTCTGGCGTGAGCGGTAAGGGAGAAATTCAAGATGCACTCAAACAATGCTTGACTCTGTTAAAACAAAAGCTTCAAATGAAAAACTCAACTGCAGAGAACTAAGTCATTCTTAAAAGGTTTAGGTTTATCAGAGCGGCTTAGTTATGCAACGTTTGACTATAGTAGTGTATGTTGATGCCCGAAAAAGCGCGAGAGGCACCAATCAATAATAGTTCAAGAGTAAGATGGCTCTTAAGTTTATGAGAAAATGGGTCGCCAAAAGTTTTGCTGGTCCGTTAGTTAAATTGAGATATGGTGAGTCTGTTCCTACTCCACTACCGGAAATGGGTATCTCATAGTTTTTCACATTATAATGGTGAATTACTGTTTGTGCCGGCGGTTTCACAGGCGCTCCTCACCGGCATATTTTATTGTTTTTAATAGATTTAAGATTTATTCTGTAGCAAGAGATCCCAAATAATTAGTCTACAACCATATGCAATCTTGGTGGATCGCAGAATATAACAAACAAGTCATCCCACAACTATAGTAGCTCACCCATTCAGTCAGTTTCTGCTCCATAAGGGCATTTGTGTGCTGTCAGATAAGGCTTGTTTTCTGTCCAGCAAATTTGGAGATCATTTGAAAATGAGAATATCTTACTATACGATATGGGGTTCACAGCATTATGGTTTGAAATATAGATTTACCTGCTGATGATAGTATGTTTAGAGAGTTTAGAGATATTTAGATGGTATATAGGGAAATTTTAATTACATCAGAACCATTTAGGAATAAAAAACAGAACTGGGTAGCTACGCTTAAATGAGCATCACACATAAAGTGAGCAGGCACAAAATATGGCACTGATAGAAACCAAGGGCCTCACCTACACCTATCCAGGCACATCCAAGCCTTCCATCCACGATGTGTCCATCAAAATAGAGAAAGGAGAATTCGTCCTAATCACAGGCCCCAGTGGTTGCGGCAAGACAACTTTGTGCAGATGTTTCAATGGATTGGTGCCGCATTTCTATCAGGGCGAAATCAAAGGCGAAATAACGGTTGCAGGCATAAATACCCTTGACCAGCACACCTACGAAATAGCAAAACATGTGGGTCTAGTTTTCCAAAATCCAGAAAATCAACTGTTCGCCCTTTCAATCGAGAAAGATGTGGCGTTCGGCTTAGAAAACATGGGCACCGCTCGGGAAGAGATGCGTAAAAAAGTCGATTGGGCACTTCACCAAACCGGTATCTATGACATTCGAGAGCGTTCTCCGCATGAAATCAGCGGCGGACAGCAGCAACGGGTGGCAATTGCATCAGTCTTGGCTATGGAACCCGAGATTATCGTTTTGGATGAACCCACATCCTTTTTGGATCCCCTGAGTGCAGAAAAAATTTTTGATGTTATCTACAAGCTCAACAAAGAGCAGGGAATCACCGTGGTGCTGGTTGAGCACCGGCTGGATTTAACGGCAAAATATACCAACCATCTCATTGTTATGGATCAGGGCACTGTGCGATTGGAGGGTGACCCACGTGATATTCTCAGCAACGAAGAAACCCGACGTATTGGTGTCGGCATCCCCAAAGCGACCCTGCTCTACCAGATGCTTAAAAAAGAAAACTGTAATCTAGGCAATAAAACGCCGCTGGGTTCTGAGGAATTGGCAGATCAAATCTTGGAGGAACTAAAGGGTGATTGAGGTAGAAGGCATCTATTACAGCTATCCCAGCAAGGTTGAAGCGTTAAGGGGCGTCTCGCTTAATATCAAAGACGGGGAATTTGTCGCCATCATGGGACAGAACGGCGCAGGCAAATCCACTCTTGTCAAGCACTTCAACGGATTGCTTAAGCCCTCAGTGGGCACTGTTACAGTGGATGGAATAAAAACTGTCAAATCCAGTGTCGCCACTCTGGCCCGTAATGTGGGGTTTGTGTTCCAGAACCCTGACCATCAGCTTTTTAGTGAAACCGTTGAGGAGGAAATCGGATTTGCACTCAAAAACTTTGGGTTTGATGTTAAAGTTATCGAAGAGCGTATCACATGGTCGCTCGAGTTGCTTTCGCTTTCACAGTACCGTAAAACCTCACCGTTTCTGTTAAGCGGCGGGGAGCGTAAACGGGTGGCTCTGGCATCAGTTTTGGCATGTGATCCCAAGATGTTGGTTTTAGATGAACCCACCATCGGACAGGATTATGAGCAGAAAGAGAAGCTACGGCAGTTTATTATGCAACTACAATCACAGGGAAAAACAGTTATCGCCGTTACCCATGATGTGGAGTTTGTGGCGGAATGTAATCCACGGGTGGTTTTGATGAAGGAGGGTAAAATAGTCGCTGATGGGCAGGGGCATCAAATTCTAACTGATCCAGCTATGCTGGAGGCAGCTTCGATTGTGTTACCTCAAATCGCGCAGGTATTTACTAAACTATCTGCACTAGGTTTATCTAAAGACATCATTAATATCGATGAAGCTAAAAGGGTTCTGCTAAAAGCCATGGAGAAGCATAAGCGATGAGTATCTTTGATGGCTTAAAATTCCGCAAAGTCAACTCGCTTATCCACAATCTTGATCCACGTATCAAATTCGTTTATGTCATCGGGGTCTTCATTGCCGCCCTTCTTTTTCTCCAGATAATCCCACTCCTTGCACTGTTTGTAATACAGTTACCGTTTGTGTTTTTGGCGCGTGTCCAGCAACAGTGGCTACGTTCTCTGCGGGGAGCCGCTTTTTTGGCGGCATTTATCTTTCTTATCAACATAGCGACAAACTTCTTTGGAGGAGGTTATACGTTAACGCCAAGCAATATCGAAGGTGCAGCGGCTATGACCCTTCGGTTCGTAGTGTTAGTAGAATCATTTTCGGTGTTCTTCTTAACCACTTCTCCGGATCATTTGGGGTTAGCATTGGAACAGTCTCGTGTGCCCTACGAGTTTGCATTTGCCTTCACTGCTGCCGTACGCTTCGTGCCGGTGCTGGCTGAGGAAGCCCAAACAATCATGGACGCACAGAAAGCCCGAGGATTAGAACTTGAGAAAGGCAACCTGCTCAAACGCATCCGCAACTACATCCCCATCCTGATTCCTCTAATTGTAAGCGCCATCCGACGAAGCCTTGAACTTGCCGAAGCCATGGAGTCCCGGGCTTGGGGTGCATGCAAAAAACGCACTAACCTCTACTCATTGCAATTACACAAAGGCGACTATGCATTAATTGGGATTACAGCAACAATTTTGGTAAGTGCAATCTACGCATACTTCTTTGTGTCAATCCCCACAATTGTGAACCTGCTATCATAACACAGTAGACTAATAGACCACGTGCGATTAACGCCTCGTTAAGCTAAATTTCGCAGTTTTAGCTACCGATACTTTGAGTATCTTTATTGTACATGAAAGATAGACTTAAGAAGTGAAAGAAGATAGTAAAAATAGAATTTGAGTAATCAAAGATGATGGTTATGGCTGAGCGTACTCGTTTTGGGCCTGCAGGTGTACCACCTATGTTTCGGTTGCTAGGTGCTTCTACGTTTGACACGCCGCGTCTGCTTCGGGAGGAAGGTTTAGATGCCTTGGAATATCAAGCGGTACGATGGGGACCAAAACCGCAGATAAAAGAGATAGACGCTCGCCGGCTCGGCGAAGAAGCCAAGAAGAACGATGTCAAACTCAGCATGCATGGCAGTTACTTCATCAACCTCTCAGGCAAACGCGAGGTGGTTGAAGCCAGCAAGCGCCGTATGATAGCGTGTGCAATCGGGGCAGAATGGATGGGCGCGGGGGTCATGGTTTTTCACACTGGATTCTACGGTTTGTTCGAAAAAGACTACGCTCTTAAAAATTGCATTACAGCATTAAAAGAAGTTAGTGCAGAAATGAAAAGCCTAGGTTTAAAGGTGAAATTGGGGCCCGAAACCATGGGACGTAAATCTCAAGTTGGTAACTTGGAGGAAATCATAACCATCAACCGTGAAGTCGAAGATACCCAACTGGTTGTAGACTGGGGACATCTCCACGCACTGCATCAAGGAGCTTTAAAAACCGCAGACGACATGCGGAAAGTAGTTGAAAAAATCGAGCAGGAACTGGATACTCAAACCCTTCGCAATATGCACTGCCACTTCTCAAAAATTGAATTTGCCAGTCAAGGAGAAAAAAAACATCATACACTCGATGAACAACAATTTGGACCTGACTTCCGCATGCTATCAGAGGTGATTTTGGATTTTAAGATGCACCCTACGTTGATCTGCGAGTCACCAATTCTAGATATTGATGCACGGAAAATGAAAGAAACACTACAGCAGGCCCAAGATCAAAGGGTCAATCGGATCTAATTTATAGAAGCCCAACATTTTTTTGATTTGCATCATGGTTGAAATCGAAGCCAACTCTCGCGCATATGCGTTCGCAATGATAAAATCATGCAAATTAGACATCATTGATCTAGTTTAGCAAGTTATTCTAAGAATTGTGATAGGTATTGGATAATTAATTCGTAAGCTTCCAAGTCAGGAGGTCCTTTGCGGTTGTTGTTTTCGTCTGTTTCAATCAGCTGTTTGCCGTCGCCTTCAGAAACGGGCTCATTGTACTCAATGCGAAACACGCAACGCACAACAGTACCATTACTGGCTTCAAAGGTTAATAGGGGATACTTTACGCCGGGCAGAAGCAGATCGTGTTTTTCTTCTGCCTTGGATTCGATTAGAAATATTTTGGCTTCCGCCAGCGACAGAAGACTCAGTAGAAGTGAACCTTGATATGGCGGAAAACTGGTTTGTTGATTGCCTTGGGTTGATTTCTCTTTTGCTTCTTCTATTTTTGCTACCAAGACATCGCTGTTCCACAGTTCCACACCATACCTTTGCGCCTCCATAATAGCCTGTTCTGTAAAACATGTTGTAGCTAGGAGGATTATGCGGTTGTATCCATGGGTGCGTTGGGTTTGCTGGGCATCCAAAACAGCGGCAACTGTAAGAGTATAGTCTTGGGGATATTTCCGCGCTAAAACTGCAACCGTCTCACCGTTTCGAATAGCGGTTAAATTAGTGCCACCATTAGTCAGATATCGACTCTGCACGTCGTACCCTAATGCCTCAAAGAGCCATTGCATGAAACCCCCAAATTCCTTATCTGAAAGGCACTCAACCAAATAGGCTCTTGATTTCTGCGCTGTTTTAGGAACCTTTTCTACCATCATTCTTACATCAGGTTTCTTGAGGGCGAGGTTGTGTGCTTTTTTTATTCTATCTGCCAGTACCACTGCTTTATCCACTGGAATCTGCAGGTTATTTGATAGTAACTCGGCTATATCACTGTCTGGCGGTTGCTCTATAATTTCCTTTAGAATACCGCTAAAGTTTTTCTGATTCATTCCTAGACCTCTTTGCATGTTTGGGGCATAGTTTCCTTCTGAACTCGTCGGTATAGGTAAGGTTGAGTTTAGAGAATGTCATGTTACAGACATCACAGACATCATAGTGGTAGATGCATACGCTTGTGTTGTCGTGACTACATTTAAATTCAATAAGGCAACTATGGCGCTTGCCGCAAACTGAACAGACAAAACCCTTGTCGCGCTCAAAATATTCGCCTAAAGTTTCATCACGAGTTAACGGTGCTTTTTTGGAGTAGATTTTTCCTGACTCTACAGATTGGCGGATGCAATCTTCGCAGACATAGAGGCCGTCTTCAGTTGCATAGCCTTCGGTGTGGGTTTTCCTGCATAGAGGACATATTGCTTCGGGGTTATCGATGCCTATGATAACTGTGGACTGTATTGTTGCTTTGTTGTCAAGGGTAACTTCAAACTTGACTTTTGATGTGTTAATCACCAGCAGGTTTTGGAGTTTTACGGTTATGTTGGTCTGATAAGATTCCTCTTCCCGTTGTAGAAGTGTCTCATAACCGGATTGCCATTTTTGGAAGTCAAAATCATGTTTTTTGGAGATAACGCGCTCTCGCCGCTCTCGTCTTAGTCGCCGCTCAAAACTACGTAGCCTCATCTGCTTCTCCTTGCAAAGTGGGAGATCAAAAAGTGCCGTCTTAACTCGGAGAAGTGTATTCAGTTTCTGATCGGCAATTGCTTTTAATTTGTCGTAAATTTCAGGTTTTATTTTTGATTTGAAGTCTTCAACATGTATCAATGTATTTTCTAAGACATCGGCTAAATTGAACACGTTGTTGGTACAGTCATTTTCTTCGTTGAGTAGGATGATGAAGGTTTCTTCATTTTTTGTTCGGAGTTTATTTTGAAAATTTACAGAATAATAGAACTGGAAGAGACGTATAGGCTCTTTTTTGGAAATCTTTATCGATGTTATTTTGCCGTTGTTTATCTGGTGAAAACAGGGCGCAGTTTTGGTGCATATTGTTAAGCCGTGTATTGTTTGGGTTTTTTGGCAGTTCAAACAGGTCTCTTGCGTATCTCTAAAGTAAGATTTTATTAGTGGGTCGAAGGGGTCATTGTTGTTGAGGCTGATTTGGCACAGTGTACCGTTTTCTATAGATTTTTGGAGTATCTGCTGGAAAAAAGGGCTTCCGGAAGTGAGAAGAGGAATATTTTTTTCTTTTGCAATGTTAGAGTTGTAGGTAAAGTCTTGGGTACTTCCGTCTGGATAGGCGACTGTGGTGGTATCATTTGTTTGATGGGTAATTATACCGCCTCTGGATTGAACATATGTTTCGAAGAATCTGCGGATTTCAACTTCAGCGCTCAATCCAAAACGCCCTGGGTGAATTGTTCGGCTAATTCTTGATTCTCTTTTGCCACAGTGAGGTTTTCGGCCAGTTTTTCCAGTTCTTTTTGGATATCAAGACGTGAGTTACTGCGTAAGAGTATCTCTCCAATGGTTTTTTGTATATCTTGTGAGCCATCTTTGAGATCGGCTAGTACGGTTTCCATTTTGCCCACTGTCATTGTAAATAAATCGATTTTTTGATAGAGGACATGTAATACGTAGTCATCTATGGTGTCTTTGACGGCTAAGTTAAAAATTGTTACATCACGATCTTGTTTGTACCTATGAATTCTACCGATGCGTTGTTCAATTTTCATAGGATTCCAGTGTAGATCATAATTGAACATAACACAACAGTTTTGCAAGTTGAGGCCTTCTGCGGCAGCGTCTGTTGCGATGAGGTACTTAGTTTCGCCGCTCTTAAAGTTGGCAATCACTTGGTCCCTCTCCGCTTGATTCATATCACCTACATAGACATCGGCCCGTCCAAATTCAGCGTCGAGCATTTCTTTGATTTTGCGGGTTGTGACTTTACGTAGACAGAAAATAACCGCTTGTTCGCTTGGAATCTCGTTTAAAACATTTTTTAGCAACTCCATCTTTGCGCTTTTAACCTTTTGAGCCATTTCTATTAGTTTATTGGTGGCTTCAGTTTCCATGGGGAAGCGTTGCTGCCGCTTCTTGAGCGATTCGATGGATGCATAGGGTGAACTTGAAAAGGACTGCTGTAGCGTGATGGCTTGGAATACTAAAATAGCATTGCTTTGTGAAACGGTAATTTTTCTTGATGGATTTTCAGCAACCAATGTTTCGATGGTTTTAAAGTGGTTATCGCTGACCTTGCGCAGGTACTCGGTCGCTTCTTCGATGAATTCCCGTTCATAATCGGTTGGTTCAAGTGTGCGGGATTCTACACATCGTTTTGTGAAGGGGACACCGGTCTGTTCTCGGCGTGTGCGGCACATGACATCTTGGATGGTGTGCTTGAGGTAGTTTGCTTCTTGGGGCCTCACCACTCGACTTCGGGCATCCTCAGCGAACCGTGAGATAAACGCACGTTCACTATCTAAAAGGCCGGGTTGGATCAGATCCACAATACTGTAGAGGTCTGTTAAGCGGTTGCACAATGGTGTTGCAGTTAACAATAACAAGTGGTTTTTGCGCAGATCAGATAGCGCAGCACGGCCTTTGCTGTGGGTGTTGCGAAAGGCATGTGCCTCATCAACCATGACTAAGTCCCAAGTTCGGCTTGCAAGTACTTCTTGCTTCTTTAACAACATGTTATGGGAGCATATCATGCGGTTGTCTGAGGCTAAATTGATCCGTTTTCCGCCGCCGTTGATGATGGAGAAGGATTCGTCGAATTTTTCAGCCATCTCGCTTTTCCACTGAGATAGAAGACTCTTAGGTGCTATAATCAGTACTGAATTAACCTCTTCTCGTAGCAGAAGTTCTTTCATGATTAGGCCGGCTTCTATGGTTTTGCCCAAGCCTACTTCGTCGGCTAATATGGCGTTTGAATTCATCTCGTTTATGACCTGTAGTGCGGTGTGTAACTGGAAGTTATAGGGAATCAGTTTTGTGCGTATGGCATCCGCCGAGATGAGGTGATCGATTTTATCGATTTGCTTTAGTTGTGAGGCCTCTATACTGAGTTGGAAGCTTTTTAGGGATGCATAGTTGGCGTTTTGAACTCTTTTCTTTATATCTATGGGGTTGGAATAGGTGACTGTGTAGTGGTGTTTAGCTTTTTTGCCGTGGGGGTTTTCTTCGTCGATTTCGTAGACAACTGTTGCCTGCTCAGGTGTGGAGATTTGTTTTTTTGATTTAGTCTTGGGTTTAACAGATAAATCGACAATTGCAAGCGTAGGATCAATTGTGATTTCTGTTTGGATTTTGCTGGTTTGTTTTTTTGAGCTTGAGGACAAGAGTATCGACATTTACTGACTGTTTGGATATAAAAACCTAAAATGCAACTCAGAGAGGGTTGTGTGTTCTTCGGTTAGAGTGCATATGCTGATTTCATATACAATGGGCCATTAATTTAGAAATTTTTTTCATTTGATTTTTGAGAGGTATGGTTTAGTGTTTGGTGGTGTTAGCCTGTAGAGGGTCTTGTGGGCATGGAGATTGGGGTTCGACTCTTTTTTTAACATATTTATGTCAAAAATGCACAAAAACCAAAACATGTAGAAAACATGCCAATTAATTGGTTGTTTTTAGGGTTGTTTTTGCTACAGCTCAAGAATTCAAGCTGTTTTGTTAGTTAAGGCAGACTCTTTAGCTTTTAGCAAATTTTAAATACAAATTGAGGCTATCAGTGCTTTTGAGGTTGTTAACGTGGCTAAGGCAGCAAAAAAAGAAACAAAAAAGGCTAAAAAGAAGAAATAAAGCCCCTTCAACTCTGTATCCACCCTCATTTTTCTTTCTAATCCATGAGGCGCCAGACCATCTACGGCTTATCTAAAGTAGACATAAAAACGCCTATACAACAGTCTACAGCAGAATTTGGTTAAAAGAAGCTTTATCTTATCATCCGCACTAGACTATAGTGAACGGTGAATTTATGTGGAAAACAGTCCGTTAAGCACAACCCTTGCCGGCTTGCAACTATCCAACCCCACAATGTTGGCATCAGGCATCACGGGATACTCCGCTGAGTCCTTCCTTAGAGTAGCTAAGGGCGGCGCAGGAGCCATTGTTACCAAATCAGTCAGTACCCAACCCCGAATAGGCTATGCAAATCCAATCGTTGTGCAGGCAGAAGCTGGACTACTAAACGCTGTGGGACTACCAAACCCCGGTATCGACATTTTCGCTGAAGAAATCAAATATACCAAAACCCTTTTGCATGTACCGCTGATTGTCAGTATCTTTGGTTACTCAGCAGAAGAATACACAATAGCCGCCAAAAAAGCCGTGGATGCAGGCGCAGACGCAATTGAGCTTAATGTCTCATGCCCACATGTAAAACAAACAGGCGCTGAAATCGGACAGAGCCCCCAGTTACTCTCCGAAGTGGTGCAACAAGTTAAAGCCGCCATCGATAGAACCCTTATCGTCAAGCTATCTCCTAACGTTACAGATATAGGAGTTCTCGCACAGATAGCTGTTGAGGCAGGTGCAGATGCCCTTACAGCAGTTAATACACTAAGGGCACTGGCAATTGACCCTGAAACTCAGCTACCGATTTTAAGCAACATAAAAGGCGGCTTGTCTGGCTCAGCAGTTAAACCCGTGGCGTTGCGCTGTGTCTATGACATTGCTGAGGTGGTTGATGTACCAATAATTGGCTGTGGAGGAATCTCAAACTGGCAGGATACAGTTGAGTTTTTCTTGGCTGGAGCCTCAGCAGTGCAAATTGGAACGGCGGTTGTTAATGACATGGAGGTTTTCTGTGCCATAACTAAGGGAGTAGATACATACTTGAGAAAGAAGCATTATGAAAGTGTGAAGGAGATTGTTGGACGTGCTCACCGCAAATAATACCATGAGAATTACTCAAATAGTGAATGTACATTCTGAGAGCCCATCGGTTAAAACCTACACGTTTTTAGATAAACTATGCAGTGTAGCCCGTCCGGGACAGTTTTTGATGCTCTGGATTCCAGGCATAGATGAGATTCCGCTAAGTATCATGGATGCAACAAATGGGTTGGTTTCGGTTTCAGTTAAAGTTGTGGGTGATGCAACCCGGCATCTGCATAGCTTTGAGGCAGGCGCAACAATAGGTATACGGGGGCCATTTGGCAAGGGCTTTACTGAGAGCCAAGGCAGAGTCCTCTTAGTTGGTGGCGGAACAGGAATTGCGCCTCTGATGTTTTTGGCAAAACAACTGAGGACAAAAACGGAGCATCTTGCCTTTGTGGAGGGTGCTAAAACTAAAGAAGAACTGCTTTTTGTTAACGAACTCGGTGGGATGTGCCAAGAGAAGAATCTGATAACCACCACCGAAGACGGCACCGCAGGTCTTCAATGTCTCGTTACGCAACCGCTGGCGAGCCTGCTTGAGAAGGAACACTTTGATATGATCTACACCTGTGGGCCAGAGATTATGGTTAAAAAAATCTTTGAAATAACTGAGCACCACAAATTGCCCTTAGAGGCAAGCTTGGAGCGGCTGATGCGATGCGGCATTGGCTTATGTGGGAGCTGTATGATTGGCAAGTATCGGGTTTGTCGTGACGGCCCAGTGTTTACGACTGATCAACTACGAGAAGTTAAAGATGAACTAGGGATTTCAAAGATAGGGTTTGACGGATCACGGATACCCATCTAGCATCGGTACATTGAGGTATACTGATATCGTGTAGATGGCAGAAATCAATGGAGACAACCCGTTTTTAGGCATACCCTCAATGGCATTATTCAAAAGTAGGGGGGTTTAAGCCCTGCTTTTCAAAATGTTTATTGTACAGGCTCTGCAAAATTACCCACAGGACGACTGTTGCCGTTTGATTTATGCGATTTTTAGAATTTAACCACAAACCAGCCTTTAGTACCCATATAGGCTAAACCCCTAATTGCCCTTAACTAGATGTCCTCAAACCAGCGTGTTAAGCCTCACATTTACTCAAAAAACCGTTTAATTGTCACAATTTATTTAAAATGATGTTTTACGACTTTAAACAGAAACAAGTGGCAAAAAACAAACACGTCAATAGACATTTATGCCGTTTTTCAAGAGATCAAACAGATTTATAGCTCCACATATCTTGTTACCATAATATATTGATAAAATGCCAAGTTCCGGTTTTATACGTATGTACTTGCTTCTCTAATTGATAAATTTGCCATCTTGTCTTTATACCGCGCCAGAAATTCACGTACCCAATCAGGGCTTGTTTTACTATATTCGCGTAAACTCCAGCCGATTGTCTTGTTAATAAAAAACTCTGTTTGCCCCAAATTGTTGACGATTATTTGTTCCAATAATGCCGTGTTTGTCTTCTCTTTTCGCAACAGTTGGTGATCAATAGCGATGCGTCTTAGCCAAAAGTTATCATCCGTACTCCATTCAAGTAAAATATCGTTGACTTCAGGAAAATTCAGAGCGATACCACCTATTATTCGATCTAAGCAATCGATTGTATCCCACCAAGACTTTGTAGTAGCGAGTTTTTTTAGGCGCGGAATATCATCAGGCGTAAGCCGCTTTGTATGTACATTAAGGTAGTCTAGCGCTAAATATTGAAATTCACGCTCTTTTTTCCAACATTCATCTATAAATATCCAATCTATGGTGGCGTCATTTTTAGTATGATTTAGAAATTCTTTAGAAAGTTCTCTGCGTTTGGGCGTGGGAATACCTAAAAATGGGAATAAATCACGCATATATTTACTCATTTTAATTGCATTGTTAGAGTCTGCGGCAAGGCAGTAGGTTTCAAATGCTGTTTGGTAATTCATGTTTATCGCTCCACGCTTCATCTAAAATTGTCAGCGCAGGTAATTCGCAGCATTATTCTAATTGGCTGAGACATTTATAGTCGATGGGTAAGATTTACAGCAGTGCATGAGGGCAAGTGTTTTACCATGTCTATACAGTCTTCTAAACGCTTTTAGCGTGTTAATTGGGAATAACGGTTTGTTAATATCTTTTGTTACGGAAATTTTATATTGACATATAAAAAATTACATAACGATGAAAAAATTTACAGGGGAATGGTGTTCGGAGGCTTCAAATAAACGGCAAGTAAAAAGACAGCCTCACAGCTATTGTCGGCTAAATCGGATATCGGCAGTTAAGTCGTATTCAAGTAAAAACATTTAACGTAGAGATAAAAACAAATAGAGCAAGAGTGAGCGGATGATCGATAAAAAGAGAATCGAAAACGCAATAAAGGAAATCTTGTATGCGATAGGTGAAGATCCTAATCGGGAAGGACTCGTTGAAACACCCACAAGAGTGGCCGATATGTATGCCGAGATATTTGCCGGTTTACATGCCAACCCAAAAGGATGTACAAAAATCTTCTATGAACCAGAAAACAGCGGACTTGTCGTTGTAAAAGATATTCCTTTTCAATCTGTATGTGAACACCATTTAATACCCTTTATAGGAAAAGCGTGTATAGCGTATAAGCCTAATGGCGGACGCATATTGGGTCTCAGTAAAGTAGCCCGCATAATTGACATATTATCTGGAAGACCCCAAGTACAAGAAAGGCTCACCGCACAGTTAGCTGAGACAATAGTAGAAATCGTCGATCCCAAAGGTGTGTATGTCTATATTGAAGCAGAGCATTTATGCATGACCATGAGGGGCGTAAAAAAGCCGGGAGCTAAAACAGTTACCACTTGCATAAAAGGCAATATCGACGCAAATGACATAGCCACCGTTAGAGGCGGTAATTATAGTTAATGTTAGAATGGTCTATCCGAAAAATCTAAATGAAGCAGAAGAAGAAATAAGCAAAATAAATCATGACCACAGCATCATACAATACATGGCCTCTAAGGCCGTTCAGCTTTGCATGTTTGTTGAGGATGTCCCGCCCTTTGTTGCAGACGCTATTAAGCAGATAATAGATGATACAGGCGGGAACGCAGTTATTCAGAAAGGTTTGGTTAATGGTCCGCTGGAAAATACAAACATTCTCATTATTGGCAACTTAAACCAGATAAACAAGACACTTATAAAACTTGCATCACAATCTGAAGTATTATCAGACATAGGTTCCAAAATACAATTTGCCACACAAAGCGTTGAAAAAAAAGAACCAACTTATTACTGCTGTGGAAAACATAAACTTGAAATCGGCAAAAAAACATACATAATGGGCATTTTAAACATTACAGCTGACTCATTTTCGGGTGATGGACTTCTATCAGAAGTGCCAAATACGCTACTTAGAGAAACAACAGATAAATCATCTGACAGATTGCAGATCAATGATAGAAAGTCAATTATTGAGACAGCTTGTCGCAGAGCTGAAAAAATGGTTGCAGATGGAGCGGATATAATCGATGTTGGAGGCGAATCCACAAGACCAGGATACACCGCGGTTAATGATAGAGAAGAATTAGACAGAATCCTTGGTGTTGTAGAAAGACTGACCAAAACACTCAAAGTACCAATCTCGGTTGATACCTCAAAATTGTATGTTGTCGAAAATGTACTCAAAGCAGGTGCACATATTATTAATGATGTCAATGGACTGTTAAAAGAACCAAAAATTGCTGAACTGGCGGCAACCTATGGTGCCGGCGTCATTGCCATGCATAACCCAGATAGCCCCATTAAGGGAGATATTTTCAGTCATATTACCCGATCTTTGAGAAAGAGCGTGGATATAGCTATGAATTCAGGGATAAAACAAGAGAGTATCAGTTTGGATCCAGGGATAGGGTTTGGTAAAACATTGGAACAAAATTTGGAAGTCATGCGACGGCTCGACGAGCTTAAATGTCTTGGATACCCCGTTTTACTTGGCACTTCAAGAAAATCCATGATAGGCAAAATTCTTGATCTTCCGGTGAATAATCGCCTAGAGGGTACAGCAGCCACGGTTACCCTTGGAGTCGTTAAAGGGGTCGATTTCATAAGGGTACACGATGTGAAAGAGATGCATAGGGTCGTAAAGATGAGCGATGCAATGATTAGGAGAATATAAATTGTCAACACCAACACCACATATGGATAAAATAATAATTGAAGGTCTAAAAGCATGTGGAAAGCATGGGGTTTTGGATTTTGAGAGGCAATATCCTCAATCGTTCACTGTAGATATAGAAATATGGGCAGACATCTCAAAGTCTTATTTAAGTGATGATTTAGAAGACACTGTGAATTATGCCGGCGTTTACGACATAATAAAGACAACTATTGAAACACAGAGCTTTAGACTTATTGAACGACTTTCTTATGTAATAATAGAAAAAATTTTCCACTATAACACCTGCATACAAAAAATCAAAATTCGAGTTATAAAAGATAAAGCCCCCCTAAACGGGCAAGTTGATAGCACTGGTGTGGAAATTGAAAAAAGCAGAGACACCACTTTAATGCAGGATGCAGACGTAAAAACAAACATAGATCCCGAGATTGGTGCAAACACGAACCTAGAGGCTGATGAGGGGTATAAAGCGGTATTGGCATTGGGATCAAACATCGGGGACAGGTATCAAAACATTCAAAAAACGCTGGAAATGTTGTCTGAGTCCACAGGCATAAACATATTAAATAGGTCTAATTTGTACGAAACAGAACCGGTAGGCTATGTTGAGCAAGAGAAGTTTTATAATGCCGCAATTCTTGTCGAAACGACGTTAAATCCCTTTGAGTTGTACAGTAAAGTTAAGGATATTGAAAACAATTTAGGACGAAAGAAAACTTTCAGATGGGGCCCAAGGCTCATAGATATTGATATAATAGCATATGAGAGATGCGTGATTAATACAAAAGGTTTGACTTTGCCACATAAAGAATACATGCAAAGAGCATTTGTCTTAAAGCCCTTATCAGATATGCCTGATGCAGTAGAAGTGGCAGGCCTAAACATGACACTTATAGAAAAAATGACTGAGTGCGCAGATGATTACCAGGGCTTAAAATGCATTGGCCCTCTATAGCAACCATTTTAACTATCGGTATAAAAACAAAGGTCACAAGGATCAGAGCTGAATTTAGAGATATGGTAACTTAAGGAACTGCACAAACGGCAACTCATAACTCGCGAAGAACTGGAAAAGTTATAAAGAGTGTAATGCAATATAGCGGTTGGACATGATGAAGGATGAGACAGACTGAGGCGCATTGCCAAGTCTCGACCGAGCAAGGGAAATACAAGATACAGACAGGGGTAATATGTTCAACGAAATCTGCATTTATGAAGCTAGAATAGATAAACAGAACGAAATTGAGGAGCTAATGCGTGAAGTAGCAGAATTTTATCGTTCACAACCCGGCGTAATTGATGTGCGCTATATAAAACGTACACACCGCCAAAAAGACTTTAATGCTGTCAAAGCAGGCGAACCACCCATCCGTCTAACAAGGCAGGTTGGGAAGGTCACTTATATGCTCTGTTTGGTGGTTGAAGACGAAGAAACCCATGGAAGGTTGGCGAAGCCTGGACTTGAAAAGTTCTATAAACGGTGGACCCGTTGCCTTACTACCATGCCGAAGATACTTTTAGGCGAAAATATTGTATAAAAGATCTCCGCGGAAGTTATATGGGAGTTGCTCTCGCTTTGTGTAGAGAGGGTTTAATCTGTGTTCGGTAGCGTGAAATGGTACGAAAAAACAACGAACAACGACAAAACTTTGATCGATTATAAGGTACGTCTCTGCAAGAGATCGGTATATTAAAATATTTAGCGGATAATTTGAGGTTATGAAGAAAGTACTTGTACTATATTATAGCCGCAGTGGGAACACTGAAAAGATGGCTAATGCCGTGGTTGAAGGGGCCAAAAGTATCAACGGCATCGAAGTCCAATTAAGCTATCATGTTGAACCCCAAGAGTTAACTGGTTACAACGCAATTCTCGTTGGCACCCCAACTTATCGCAAAGAAATACCAGTCGAATATAAGAACCTCTTTGAAGCAGTCACCGCCCAAGGAATAAACTTAAAGGACAAAACAGGCGCCGTCTTTGGTTCTTATGGCTGGAGCGGAGAAGCAACACGATTGGTTCAAGATATTATGCAAAAGGTTGAAATGCGAGTCACTGAGCAACCCATAAACGCCAAGTACATACCGGATCAAGCCACGCTTGAGGCTTGCCGCAGTCTGGGGAAGAGAGTTTCCGAAAATTTGATGAATGAAGCTTAACCTGACTCCTCAACATAATTGTTGCTTTTTACCCTAGTGGAAGAGCGGGAGCAAGTTACAAAAGGTTTGAAAAGATAATATAACGGTTAAGAGTCGACTTTTGTAAAACGGTTACGACGTATTGTCGGTCAGTACCGAAACACAAATGGAAGAAGACTTTGGAATAAAAACAGTTTAAAGCTCCAAACGGGGACAGGGGTTAAAATAAGGTGGCGTCTTGCAGATAATTCTTATTAGTTCTTAAGGCTATCTCGGCCTTTGTTAATTCGTTACTAAGATATGCAGAATGATCCAATTTCGAAACTATACCCATTTCCAAAATCTTTGCATGTACTGCTTGAGCCGTTTTGCCTTTGATAATATTGGCAGGCTTAGTTTGATTGTTCGCTGAGTAATGTATAGCAACTAACATGCGGTCAGTATGGTCTATAAAAATTCTAAAAGCACCCAAGTGATCAAGGGTGGCGGGCGCTACTTTTTCAGGGGCAATAATAACTGACTTAGCGGTAGATTCTAGGGTTCTGTCGTAGGGTTCTTCGTGGTCACGCTTGTCTTTGAGGATCAAAAGGTCGATACCAAGGTCTTTTGGGACGGATCCGCGTTTTTTAGCTAGAAACATCATTTTTGATGCAACAACCTCTTCGGCAACGGTGCCTTTGGCTTTGATGCTCTTCTCTGTTGCTAAGAGGATACCCCCGCCTATCTCTGCTGAGAGGCGGGTTAAGACGGCGTTTAGGCCCACAGAATCTGCATCAAAGAGTTCAGTTACATTAGAGATACCGATAAACAGGGGTACCTCAGGGTTTCGCTGTGCAAACTCTTTAAAAGCAAAAAATGAGTTGAGGATTTCTTGGGGATCTAAAATTAAGTCTGCTAGGATGCGATTTACGCCTAGGCTTCTGGCTGTGGCAATGGTTTCCTCAAGAAACGGTATACGTTCAGAGGCTTTTTTTGGAATGTAGCCTATACTCTGGTTAGTGGGAATAACAACAACTACGACATCTTTGATGTAGGGGGCTATGGCTTTGAGGTTGCCTGCGTCAGCGCTTAAAACTAGTTGTGCACCTGCTTTCACTGCCGCTTTAATCTCCTCAGGATTGAGCGAATCGATACTCACAGGCAAATCAGTGACTTCCCGAACCCAGTGTACCATCTGTGCAGCTTTTTCTGGTTGGGATTCACCTGTAACCATACCAACATCGATAAAATCTGCACCTGCTAAGGCAAAGCGACGTGCCGTTTGTTGGATAGTCGTCTTGTCCATCAGAGCGGCATCCACAATTTCGGCGAGCACCCGCAGGGGAAAATCTTTGCCAACCGCCACATCGCCTACTATCATGTTTCCGGGGTTTTTAAGCAGGATGTCGCGTTGATTTTCGACTTTTTCTAGTTCTGCCAAAGCTTTCTTAGTCAGCTTCTGCTGGAGTAACTCATCGGCGGGTGTGGTCGTTGAGAGTTCCACTTCGCAGAGCATATCGAGCACTACAGGAAGGTCAGCGGCATATCGGGGTCCCTTAAAGGCAGAGATACCGATGGCTTTGGTTATGACAGCAGTGTTGCCTCTGAGCAAACCAGGAGTTAGGATAATGTTGAAACGTGAGAGATTTTGGTCTTTTAAGCCATCAATGATTGTTTGGGGCGTTAAAAAAGCGGCAACTGCAGTTTGTAGTGCAATAACTTCGGTTTCAATTTGGCTTTGTTTGGCGTATGTAGCAACGGCTTCTGCGGCCAGTTGTCCGGTGATAAGAAGCACCTTCATCTTTAAGCCTCGACGTTGATGGTTGCACCTTGGTTGTTGGCTTTGGCGATAAAGGCGTCGCCTCCGGCGTTGTCTTTAAGATGTTTTTGGACTTTGGTTAAAAATGAGTTTGCTTGTTGTTGTTTTACGATTGCGTAGAGTGCAGGCCCCCAGGAACTCTGGCCTACTCCGTATGCGCCTGTCTGTTTCATGAATTCGATGCATTTTGTGGAGGCTGATTTGGCGTAGGTTCCACCTTGAGCTTGAGCAAAATGGTTTCCTGTTAAAATTTGGATTTTTGTGAGTGCCGTCCCAAAGTTCTCGATGTCGTGTTCTGCTATTGCGGGTAATAGTTTGAGCATAATTAAGCGGCAGATCTGTCCCACATCGTGGGCGGGCATGCTTGTGAGCTTGTCAAATGCATGATTTTCTTCAGAGCTGGATAAACCCTTGGACTGGTTGGGAAAAGCAACGATAAAGCACCATTCCTCAGGAAATGGCTTATGGTAAATCAGCGGCGGAGCAACTTGGGTTTTTGGGTTTTTGCCGCCATCCACCACAAAACCCCCATACTCAAAGATGCTGGTGCCAACGCTTGTCCGTTTGGCTCGCCCGACGGCGGTTGCAAGTTCGGGTATTGGCGCTTTGATATCTGAGATTTTTGCGAGTGCGACCGCGATGGCTATGGCAAGTTGGGTGCCTGAGCCTAAACCGGTATGGCATGGAATTGTTTTGGCGATGTTGAGATGTACTTTGGGCTGTAGGGGGTATTTTGTGAAAAAACGGTCGGTGATTTCTTGGGCGAGGTCTGTTTGTTCTCCTGTAATTTTGAGACCGGTAGCGGTTTGAGCTTCGACTATGACGTTTGGGTGGTCTATACCGACGCCTAAGCCTCCAAACAAGCGGTCTAGGTCGCCATTCATGTCGATTAAGCCTAAATGGAGTCTTGCGGGGGTTTTGATGGAGATTTTTATGGTTCCTGCCTCCACAATGCAATCCGCTTTTGTAAATCATCTAACACCAATGTGTAGATGCTGTTGGGAGCCACACGTTCTACAATATCGGCGTAGTCACGGATTTTTTCGATTAATTTGGCAGTTTCGGTTTGTTTTTGAGGTATTTTGAGGTATGCTTCTATGCGGGTTGCATGTATGAGTGTTTCGAGCGTTAATGCCATGGCGCGGCTGTAGGGTTGAGGATAGCTTGCCTTTGAGGTGATGTGCTGAACTCTGCAGGTAACTTCTGTTTTTTCATCGTCAATCGGCTTAAAGTTCACGATTAAGACTTCAAGAGCGGCATCTGTATCCCGTAGCTTTGGGGCCTTCACAAAATTTGCTTGAACAAACCACTCTGAGGGAACTTTTCCCTCGGGGTTGATTTCTTTGAATGTGGATTTGTAGAAGACCTCTATATCACTGGTAAGGTTTATGACGGCACATTGGGCAGTTTTTAGGTTCCGCAGGGTTTTTGAGGTATTAAAGATCGTTAGGGTCAGGTGTTTTTCATCAAGCATTGTTACGCCCATGGGTGCTGTGTTGGGTGTGTGATCGGGATTTGGGGTGGAGATAATGGATTCATAGATTACATTTTTTTTGAAGTTGAAGCTGGATAGTTTCTCTAAATCAGCTTGGAACCGCACAGTCATGAGCATTCCCGTTCAATCGAATGTAAAATTTTACAGTTAGATAATAAAAGTTTTGCCACATAAACCGTCAAAGGTTTACCGTCTAAAGGGCCACAACAGCAACATCGGCACTTGGCCTTCAAAATGGTAGAAAATATTCAGAATACGGTTCATCGAGATTTAGTGTAATAACCCCTTTTTGAGCCCGAGGGGTAAATGAGGAATTACGGTTTGTTGTATTGTGTCATCGTTTTTTGCTACGGAGTTTACTGGTCATCGCTCGTCTTAAACGTCGTTGTTCTTTGATGAGAGGTATGTTATCAAAGAACCTACCGATTTCACGTATTGCAGGAGGTCACATCCAACGTTTCCAACACTGACTGAATATCCGATTCATACCAGTTGGTGTGAGCCTGTTTCTGTTTTCTATGTTATCTCAACCTTATCGGCTAATATATCACTAGCAACAAGCAGAAAGTACATCCTACAAATCGTACTATATATCGACTTTCCAATAATAGTACATTATTTCCAGGATACTATTCAAGTCTTGTTTTACGGATAAAATTAGCTGAAACATAACTGCTGACAAATATATACGAGATTGGAAATACGGGTTTAGGCTTGTTGCTCAGCCAAATGGCTTAATTGCAATAGGGCTTTGCCTGAACTTAATGCTTCGCGTGCCCGTTCCATGCCATCTTTGTATGAAGTACTTGTGTCTGAAACGTACAGAGCGGCAGCAGCATTCATACAGAACAGATCAGCTAGTGGATGGGTGTACTCGCCGGAAAGAACCCGCTTAATGGCCACTGCATTATCGTATGCTTTGTTGTAGGAGGCAACATCAAAAGTGATGTGGGTTTTTATGCCGAAATCTTCTGGTTGTACAGTATATGTTTGAATTTTATTGTTTTTAAGTTCAACTACTCTTGTTGGACCACAGGGTGAAAATTCATCAATACCAAGGTCAGCATCATGACCCTTAACCATGCCGTATGGAGCTACAGCACGACTAACGCCGATTTCTTTCAAGATGGCAATAAGTTGATCACATACTTGAGGTGCATAAGCGCCAATTACCATACAACTGGTATTCGCACAGGGCATTGTCAAGGGTCCGACAATGTTAAATGCGGATGTAAAACGCATGTACTGGATAAGGCGTGCCCAACCGGATTTTAAAAATATTTCACCGGGCAGGTAGCAGATATTGTATTTTTCTAAACTTTGTTTTGCTTTACTCATTGGGCTCGATAGGTTAACGCCTAATATTTCAAAAATTTCAGATGCTCCCGAGACGCCTGTTACTTTTTTGGCGCCTTTTTTAGCAATCGGAACACCGCAAGCGGAAGCAATAAGTGCGGCAGGCGAGGATGCATTTACAGTTTTCATAGCATCCGACCCTGTGCCGACAATATCGCAGACAGTCCCTTTAACGTTAGCTGTAAATTTTTCTGTGTCAAACTTGTCTAGGGCATCCCAAACGCCAGATAACTCTTCAGTTGTTGGTTTACGGGCAATGTGAACTATCAAAAAAGCCCCCTGTTGGAGTTCGGGTTGCTCATTTAAGATAATTTGACGATATGCTTCACAGGATTCTTCGCGGGTCATCGTTTTACCGGCAGCTACTTTACAGATTAGTTGACCGAATTCGCGTAATTTTTCTTCAGTTACCAAAGTCATCAACCATATTTTTGTAAATCTACAACATACTTTAGAGTGCGACCAAGTAGAATTTCAGGCAACACCAAAGGAACACTTTCAAGAGGTATTATTTTATGAATTAGCATTCTGATGGCCTGAGTGTTGTTTTCTAAGATTTTCAGGGCAGTCTCCATTTGTCGTTTTGTACTTCCATATGCACCAACTAGGGTTAACTGCCGATAATGAAGTTCATTTAATAAATCGGTAGGGAAATTTGTGTTTTTTGTGAATCCGCTAAAGAGACAATATTTACCGCCAGGGTTTAATTTTGAAATTCCCTCTCGCAGGGTATTTGGATCTGGCGTAGCATTTATTGCAACATCGAAAGTTCCAACCGCTGGGATAGCAGAAATGGTGATGTTTGTTTTTTTACAAAATGGCGTTATTTGTTTGAGCTTTTCAGAGATGTTTTCGACAACAACCGGTTCTGCACCAAAATATTTGCAGGCTAACCCAAGCATGAGTCCTGCAGGTCCCCCGCCAAAAATGAGTACGTTTTGGTTTTTTTGCAAATCCACTTGCTCTATTGCATTTACTGCAGATGACAACAATTCAGTCATGCAGGCAATTTCAGGGGGGACATTTTGGGGCACTTTTATGAGACTTGTTTTGGGTACTTTTATATATGGTGCAAAGCCGCCATCAACATGGAAACCGATAATTTGTATGTTACTACATAGATTTTCTGCACCATTTTTGCAGTAGTAACATTCATTACATGTGTTTGCAGGCCAGACGATAAATTTTTCATTTGAATTAAGATCATATCCACAAATTTCGTGACCTAATATTCTTGGTAGAACAAGGTCTCTTTGACCTTGGAACCACATTTTCGCGTCAGTTCGACATATGGAACAATAAATTACTTTTAGCAATGTTTCAGTATTGTCGCAGTCAGGTGTTTTGATATCGGTTATGTGGATTTGGTTTATCCCTTCAAGGACGAGTGCTTTCATAGGGTCACCTGCAAGTACGAAGAAGTTGCGTTTCCACATTTAAGAATATTCATCAGTATTACAGATGTAATACGAACAAAGCCTAAACAAAGCAACGCCCCCATGCAAAAACGAGTCACCACACCTAAACAAAGCAACGCCCCCATGCAAAAACGAGTCACCACAGAGGAAACCACAACCTCTCCAAAGTCGGAACAAAAAGGCATCAATGCCTATCGTTCCAATAGACTGATAGAGAAACACGACGAGTTAATACACTACAACACAGTTATAACAAATCGGAGGAAGCGGTAATACAAGGAATAGAGGTTATTGTTGGCGGTTTCATGAGTATTGATGGAAAAATAGCACCTGCCAATCGAAACGGTAAAGAATTCACTCAATTTATGACCCCTCTGCACAAAAAAATGCTACATAGCATCAGAGCATCAGTTGACGCAGTTATAGTGGGAATAAACACGGTTTTAGCAGATGACCCCTCACTAACGGTAAGAGATGTCGAGGGTAAAAATCCGCTCAGAGTGATATTGGACAACAAAGCTCAAACCCCCCTAACTGCAAAAATCGCAGATACAAGCCAAGCACCCACACTAATAGCTACAACTAACCAGGCATCAAAAGAAAAAATTATTTTATTAAAAAATAAAAATATCGATGTTTTTGTTTCAAATTCAGAAACAGGTAATCTGCAAGAATTAATAGAGACACTCAAAAATCGCGGTGTAAAGAGGATTCTTGTAGAAGGCGGCGCGGAAGTACGGTGGAGCTTTTTTGAATCAAACCTTGTGGATAAATTGTTCGTTTGGATTATGCCCTTTGTTTGGGGCGGCAGAGACGCACCAACGTTAGTAGATGGGCAGGGTTTTCTTAGAGCACAAGACACTAAAAAACTGAAAGTACATAGCATAGAACAGGTTGAGGGATTGATGGTTATTTGGTTTTCAGTTGAGCATTAAGGTTTGTCGGAGAGACTTGAAGCCGCCTGTTTTTACCTTTACTTCTCTAGACGTTTAAGTCTTTGATGGCTAAAAGTCATGATCAGGTTTTAGTAAACATTTAGATTATCCCCAAGTGTTTACTTAAAATTGATTGGAAACGCTTGGTGTCGCCGCCACTTAAGGTAACCAATTGTTTTAATTTTTCGATTGCAATACCGCCATCTACTGCTTGTTTGGCTAATTCGTAGCCGTCTTTTAGATCAGATGACATTTCTGCTATGTAGAGAATGGAGGCGGCATTTAGCAAAATGAGATCACGCCGGGTACTTTTATCTTTGCCTAAAAGCACCTTCACAACGGCCTGTACGTTTAGATCGGGGCTTCCAGGGTAAACAACCTCATTTGCGTCTCCACGTCGTAATCCAATATCTTCGGGATAGAAACAAAATGTATCTACCGAACCATTAGTTTTAACTTCGGAAATTATGTTGCGTCCCAAGTTGGAGAATTCATCTATACGTACATTCTCATCGGCACCATATCCCAGTACAACTAAAGCTCGCTCATAGCCATTTTTTGAGAGAACTGTTGCAATAGTTTCTGTATAGGGTTGGCTGACGCCTCTGACTTGCCGTTTAAGTCCAAAGGGATTGAGTCCCGCAGCAATCATAAGTCTCATCGAGTAGAGCAGGGGCATAATAATATGGGTAGATTTGTCGGCGGTTAATTCGATTAGAGGTTTCATCCAGGGATATATGCCCTCTGAGGCCCAAACAGACGTTTTGATGTTGTGCATACACGCCTCGGCTACATGCCTGGGGGCGTAAACATTGATACCTAAGTCTTGAGCTAAATCGATACATCCAACCTTTGATGAGAAAGATTTGGATCCACTCTTTATTGCGCAAGCACCAGCGGCGGCTGCAATTAACAATGCAGGGGTTGTGATGTTTAGGGTCGGAAAAGTGTCACCGCCCGTACCTCCTGCGGTTACGATAGGTTTGTTGTTTTTAAAGTGAAATGTAGATGTTCTTGTGGCATCCATAGCCTTGACCATACCAGCTAATTCGTCTACGGTAGGTTTTTTTATAGTTAGTCCACCAAAGAATGCGGCTAATAATGGGAGGATATCGGCTGGGTGTTTACTGGTGGTGAGCTGAGTAAATATGGTTTTGGCACCAGATTCTGTTTGAAAACTATTCAGATTTTCTCCATTGGCTAGTTTAGCTATTATTTCGTTGAGCTCAGGTTTTGTTTGGGGTTTGTTAGATGTCATTTTGGTATCTCAGGTCAGGACTTTGGAACGTTTTAGGGTTTTGACTAGCATATAGGATAGAATTGTTGAGGGAACAAGCTGTAACACGATATATACAGGAAGAGCGGCGAGATAGGCTATGTAGGGGAGACCAAATGCCATAACCATTACAACATAAACGAGCGGGATATCCAAGATTGCACAGGTAGTGCTCATTGCTAAGAGTTTAGTACGGAGTTTTGCTTGGGGACGGAAGCGGGTGAAGGCTACGGCTACAGCACCTACACCGATGGCAAATAGGAGGTTTATGATGGGCCACAGGGGAGAGAGCGAACCAGATAGGTTGATGAGCCCGATTAGAGCTTGGATTTCAGTTGTTATAATAGCACCTACAAAGCCGAACAGGACTGCGGATACAAGTATCCAGGTGTAGGTGTTTAGGTATCCCAAGAAGTTACCTCCCGCGATTGTATCAACTCTTTCTACGAGTATGGCTATCACTCCTGCAGTGACACCTAGCATCAGTGCAGTCATGGCATTTCGGAGTTTTTGGGTTTTGAGGTCAATTGACACAGAGTTCACTCTCATATTTGAGTAATAACTCAAAAATGGGTATAACCATATAAAGGTTCTTTACCAAAAAAATGAGCAACACTCAGAGAGCTTATTCAACCAGCTTTTTTAGGCGCTGTATCAACGCCTCACGCTCAGAAGGTTGTCGTATCCACAAATCCCGATACGCCCTAAACTGTTCCCCCGTGAGTTTACTTTGTTTCTGTAACTCACCTAACAACTTCATAAACCCCTGCAGGTCCAACTGCTCATCAGTCACTACCATACCTACTCTGCGTTCTGACGATACATTGGCTCCGGTGGATTCGCTATCTGGCGGTGGAAAAGCTTGATACAGAAAACGCGCAAAATATAGGGTATCCCAACTCTGGGTAAGTAAAAAACTGTTTTTGGCTTTCAACAACTCAGCAGTGTAGTGCTCGTATTCTTGTCCCAGTGAAAGATACTTTACCTGTAAAGCAGCTGTACCTACAGTTCGGTTAACGAAATGACGCAGATGCTGATTGCCAAACACCGGCAACACAGTACCTTTTTCGTAGTTAAAGCAGTAGATGATTTTTTTGGCAACCCCCTTATCCTGTCCAAACCCTCCAATCCGCTCCCAGGGCGCATCTACCTTTTGCGCCAAAGATTTGCGGTCATCTACTGTTGTGCGGAGTAGATTTTTGAGATCTTTTATTTGGAGACGGGCGTTACGGTAAACATTGGAGTTGTTTTGGATTGATGTACCCTGCAGATTAAGGTTCTTTCCGAGGAAATCAAAGAATTCTCCGACTTCGTCTGGGTTGACTTTAAAGAGGCTATCGGGGTCGAGCCATTCTATGGATGCAAGGTTTTCGGCAAAGGGAAATTTTTGGCGAAACCCTTTGAGGGCTCCAAGTACAAGATTGACCTCATATTTTATTGCATTTGTTTTATCGAAGGTTTCGATTTTTTGTTGCAGTAAACTGCGCGTAGACATGGATACCGAAGCAGTAAACGTGGACTGCTCTAATATATTTTGTACTTATATTGTATGTCAGGTTTGGATCTTGATGTGTTTACTCACAAAGCTTTAGCACCAAACCACCACAGGACAAACACAACTAACCTACATTTTTTGTCTTGCAGTTTTTCCTTTTCTCGTGCACAAGCGCAATAATCAGCACCACTATTATTACAGGACATAAAATGAGTACTAAGAGAAACGCAGTCAAGGGAAGCCGTATTATTGACAGCTCAGGTTGATGCCCCGTTTGGTCAGTTGAAGTTTGATTTGGAGCGGGATTTGGTTGATTTTGTGTTCTATCGTTTAAATCTTGCCCAAAGTTAACTGTTTTTATGTTACTCCAACCACTCTCTGCGCATAAAGTTTCATGCCAGCCGCTGCTTATCATGCTTGTCTCACCCTTAACTTGTACCCATTCTTGTGCTTGTACTTGAAAATCCGCTTGACCTTCTAAAGGAAAATAGTTACCATCATATGCGACATAATCTGGAGGAGGTAATATAACTACTTTAGTTGTTAATGGAGAGTCAGGATCAGGATTAAATAGCTCTGTGATAGTGTGCCATTCATTTGAGAAGATCCCTTTCATGCGTATTAGATAATATTGATAGCTACCATAATTAGCCTGAAAAACGTTTTTTTGGTCAATTACAAAGGTCAGGGTTCTGTTGTTTACATGATATGCAGGATTTTCTACTATTTTACCGGTAAAAGGATCTGTAGTTGTGCTTGCAGGCACATCGTAGGAATAATCCTTGTAGGTGACAGAAACTAACTCTGGCGTAGGAAGCTTATTTATGGCAGTCTGAGCCTGAACCTCACCTATACAGCAGGATAGGACTGTAAAAAATAATGTGCTGATTAATAGGACAAACAGGAGTCCGCTAAATAGTTTTTTCATACCCCGCCACCGCCTAAATATGGTCCTGGACAGGTATTTAGTTTACGGCAACAACACAACAAGACTAACTCACTAACCAATATACGCATCCTCTTTTGAGGCAAATAGCAGACATCTTACCGTTGGATAATTGCATCTATAAACAGAACAACAGATTCAAAAATAATAGGAATACCCCTGCAACCGTTATTACAGGACCAATTCAATTCAAGATATTAACTGCCGGAGGGTTATCGAGACAAGAGGTTGTCCAATGTTGAGTATAATAGGTCTAGTCAAGAAATCGATAAACACCACTTAGTTTTAACCCAAAAATTTTTGCAATTTATATTTAGGCCAACACTAAAAACAAATAAACGATCAAACCCATTACCCTAGCGGCGATATTGTGGTAAAGCAGGTTTTCATTTCAGGGCCCATAATAGGTATGGAAAACAATCAAAGCTACCGTCAGACAATAAAAGACATATGTTATTCGCTGGGACTAGAAATCATTGATCCTTGGAACCGCGAAAAAGTGCTCTACAGAGGCACTGAGGAGTGCTGGTGGAAAACCTACACCACCTTTGATTTTGTAGAACGCGATCTTGCTGATGCAGATCGATGCGATATCATGGTTGTGTATTTACCAGTTCTTTCGGCGGGTGCCTGTATGGAAATGTTTTATGCTAAACGGCGAGGTAAGCACGTCATCGTCGTAACGGAGCTACCCTGTGTCAGCCCTTGGATAGTTGTGCACTCAGATAAAATTCTCAAAAGCTTAAGCGAACTTGGGGAAACCCTAAAACAATTCTGTTAACCTGCCCTTTTCGTAATTGTCAGCGGAAAACCCTATATCACACAACCTAAAAAAAGGGTTGACGGGACAAGCAATGGATGCTATAACCATCATCTTGATTGCTGTGGGTTTAGCTATGGATGCCTTTGCAGTTTCGATTGCAAACGGCATGAACACACCCGCCAATCAACGGCGGCGGTCTGCGCTTTTGACGGCGGGGTTCTTTGGCGGCTTTCAGATGCTCATGCCCGTAGCCGGCTGGCTTATTGGGCTTAGTTTTCAAGGTATCATTATGGCAGTGGATCACTGGATAGCCTTTGGTCTTCTCGTATTCATCGGCGCCAAGATGATTTACGATGGGATAAAAAAAGAACCTGAACAGAAAACATTCAGCCTCAAACTCCACACTCTACTGGTTTTGGCGGTTGCCACCAGCATCGATGCTCTGATGGTAGGTTTGAGTATTGCATTTCTCCAAGCAGATATTTTAAGCCCTATTTTAGTAATTGGTACAGTCACGTTTGGACTGTCTTTTGTTGGTGTCTACTTCGGCTGTAGGCTGGGCATGTTCTTTGGCAACAGAATAAAAGTCATGGGTGGTGCTGTGCTAATTCTTATTGGTTTGCGAATTCTGTTTGAGCATCTGTTTGTCTGAGCGTTTTTTTGGATGTTTAAATTCTTCTCTGACCTGCATTTGGCGTCGTTTACGGTTGTAACCTAATGAGAAATCGTGAGTAGCATCACGGATTTTTCGCAGTAGAAGCATCATACGACTGTTTTTGTCGAACATTTTGGGTGTGGGGTCGTTTGGAAGATAGATTTCTTCGTGTTCCTTAGCCAGTCCAATTAGGGGGATTTGGCGGTCTATTGCTTGGAGTGCCGTTATCGCGGCGTTAACCTGTCCGGGGCCGCCGTCGATAACAATCAAATCAGGTAGAGGGTTTTTTTCTTCAACTTGGCGTTTGTAGCGGCGCAGAACCACTTCATGCATGCTGGCGAAGTCATCTTGACCGGTGAAGGTTTTTATCTTGAATTTGCGGTAGTTTTTTTTGTCGGGTTTGGCGTCTTTGAAGGTAACCATGCCAGAGACGACATGTTCAGTACCCAGATTAGAGATGTCAAAGCATTCGATTATCCGCGGCAGAGTGGGCAGGTTAAGGCTATTCTGCAGATCCGCTAGGGCGCTATCGAATTCAAGGCTGGACTCCAAGTTTTTTTCGGCCAATTTTATTAGTGCCAACTTGTCAGCTTTGCGGGGAATTGTTAGCGACACGGGAGCCAGACGTTTTTTTGCGAGGAACTCTTCTAGCGCTGTCTTCTCGTCGGGCTCCAGCCAAACAGGTTTGTTGAGCAAAATTTCTCGTGGAATTTGGTTAGCATTATAGAAGGCTTTTAGAAATTCCTGCTCGATGTGGGGTTGTAAATCGATACTAAACTCCTTTTTGCCCAAAAGAACACCTTTGCGCACACCCATCTGTAATGCCAGCATCTTTTCTCCAAACCGTCTAAATATCATTACATCTTGATCGAAGCGGCGTTCGTTGTCTACGATTTGTCGTTCGGTGAGGAGATGAATGGAGGCGATTTGTTTACGTAACTCAAGAGCCTCTTCAAAGTGCTGGTTTTTGGAGGCTTCGTGCATCTGAGTGGTGAGTTGTTCGATGGTTTGCTGGTAGTTGCCGTTTAAGAATGAGCGAGCATCTTTGACTTGTTTACCGTACTGTTCGGGGGTTATGTTGCCGGTACATGGAGCGGTGCACATATTGATGTGGTAGTTTAGACAGGCGCGTTTATGCATTGTTTTGCATGTGCGTAACTTAAACACGCGAACAACAGTGCGTTGTAGATCTTGACGGGTAAAGCCATCTGTGTATGGTCCAAATGATTCGAGTTTGCGGCTGACCTTACGGCTGGTCAAAACCCGGGGATAAGGTTCGCGGGTCAGCGAGATATAGGCGTAGCTTTTAGCATCTTTGAGGTCGATGTTGTATTTGGGCGTGTGTTGTTTGATGAGCTTGTTTTCCAGCAACAGAGCTTCCACTTCATTGTTGACAACTATCCAGTCGATACTTCGGATATGCAAGAGAAGCTGACGTGTTTTGGGAGGCTGGTCGATACCTGAGAAGTAGCTTTTCACTCGGCTACGAAGGTTTTTTGCCTTACCCACATACAAAATTCCGTCTTGTTCATCACGGTATAGGTACACACCAGGATCCGTGGGGATGTCGGCGCTTTTGAAATCGGAAGGGTTAGATAGTTTTATCATACTTTGCCGCTGTAATTGGACTAAACTTGAATGCATTAAGCATTTCCATTTGACATACAATAAGGCGAGTCAACGTGTTGCTAAATCCACACTATTAACGTTCCAACATGAGCGTGTAATGGGAAATTCGTTTGTTTGTTCTATTCGTGCCATTCTGGAACATACGCAGTATTTTTTTCGTTAAGGTGTGTGAAGTATTTTTTTTAAAAACAATCCCGTATAAGATGTTTCGTTTAAGGCCACCTCTTCGGGTGTTCCTTGGGCCAAAAGTTGCCCACCGGCTGCACCACCCTCTGGACCCAAATCGATAAGCTGGTCACAGCTTTTTATGACATCGAGATTGTGTTCTATGATGTAGACTGTGTTGCCGTTATCGACAAGACGGTTAAGGACACTGATGAGGCGCTTGGTGTCGTCGAAGTGCAAACCCGTGGTGGGTTCATCGAGCATGTAGATGACGTGGCCTGATTTGTGTTTGCTGAGTTCGCGGGTGATTTTGATACGTTGGCTCTCTCCGCCGCTGAGTTGCGTGCTACTTTGCCCCAGTTTGATGTAGCCTAAGCCGACGTCGAGAAGAGTTTGGAGTTTGCGGTGTACCTGTGGGGTGTTCTCAAAGAATTTTGCGGCTTCCTCCACGGTCATGTCAAGTACCTCGGCGATGTTTTTGCCCTTGTACTGCACTGCGAGGGTTTCTTTGTTGTAGCGTTTGCCCTTGCATTCGCTACATTGTACATACACATCGGGTAAAAAGTTCATCTCTATGCGTAGGACGCCGTCGCCTTGGCAGGTTTCGCATCTGCCGCCTTTGACGTTGAAGCTGAAACGGCCTTCTTTGTAGCCGCGAGCTTTTGCTTCTTTGGTGGCGGCAAATATGCGGCGGATTTCGTCAAAGAGTTTGGTGTAGGTTGCGGGGTTACTTCGGGGGGTTCTGCCGATGGGGTCTTGGTCGATAACGATGACGTTGCGTATGGTTTCTGGAACTTGGAGACGGACGTGTTTTCCGACTTTGTCCACTTGTTCTCCAAACAGCTGTTTGAGTGCTGGGATGATTGTTAGGTTCATAAGGGTACTTTTGCCTGAACCTGAAACGCCTGTGATTCCACAGAGCACGCCTAAAGGTAGGTTTACGCTGAGGTGTTTTAGGTTGTTTTCAGATGCACCCTTTACGGTGATGCTGCCAGTGGGTTTGCGACGTTCTTGGGGAACTGCGATTTTGAGTTTTCCTGAGAGGTATTGGCCTGTTAGGCTACGGGGATTTTGCATCACCAACTCTGGGGGTCCTTCTGCGACGATGTGTCCACCATGCACCCCTGCACCAGGTCCCATGTCCACAATGTAGTCGGCGTGCCGCATGGTGTCTTCGTCGTGTTCTACTACGATTAGGGTGTTACCTAAGTCGCGGAGTCTTGCTAGGGTGTTGATGAGTTTGGCATTGTCGCGTTGGTGTAGACCGATGCTGGGTTCGTCAAGAATGTAGAGGACACCCACGAGGTTGCTGCCGATTTGTGTGGCAAGGCGTATGCGTTGTGCTTCTCCGCCGGATAATGTTTTTGCGGCTCGTGAAAGTGAGAGGTAGCCTAACCCGACGTTTTTGAGAAAACCTAATCGCTCGTTGATTTCTTTTAGCACCTGCTTGGCTATAGAGAGGTCCTTTTCGTTGAGTTTAGGTGGTAGATCATGGAAGAAATCCACGGACTCTTCAATTGAGAGATCGGTGATGTCAATGATGCTTTTTTCTAGGATCTGCACGGCCAATACGACGGGCTGGAGTTTTTTACCGTGGCATGCGTTACAAGGGCGGCTAGTCATGAATTTTTCTATATCTACTTTGCGCCATTCGCTCTCAGTTTGGCGGTAGAGACGCATGGTTTGCGGAATGACGCCTTCCCAGCCGTCTTTCATCGACATGTTAGCACCATTGGACCAGTTGGCATTGATGGGTTCGCGGTCGCCGTAGAGCAGGACTTTAAGTTGTTGTTCAGTGAAATTTTTGATGGGTGTGAAGACGTCAAAGCCGTGTTTTCTTCCCACAGCGGCAAGTTGTTGCGCCCGCCAGCTGAGATCCATAGTGCTCTTGTAGATGGCTAAGGCGCCGTCCATGATGGAGAGGTTTTTATCAGGGATAACTTTGTCTTCAGTTACCTCAGTGATTTCGCCTAAGCCATGACATATAGAGCAAGCACCAAATGGTGAGTTAAAACTGAACATGCGGGGTTCGAGACTTTCAAACACGATTTCAGGGTGATTGGGACAAGCGCCAAAGGTGCTATACATGGTTTCGCCTTCGAAGCGTTCCAGTTCCTTTTTCTTTCCGGCGTCTGTATTGGCGGCATCGATTATTATCATGGTACCTTTACCGGTTTTAAGTGCTCCTTCAACGGCTTCAGCGAGGCGACTACGTTCCTCGTCTTCGATGGTAACGGTGTCTATGACGGCTTCGATCCAGTGTTTTTCGTAACGCACCAGTTTAAGCTCTTCTTTTATGTGATCGACTTCGTAGATTTTTTGGTCTACACGGATTTTGGTGTAGCCTTCTTTTTTGAGGTCGTCAAAAATGGATTCGTGGGTACCTTTCATGCCGCGGATAATTGGTGCTAGAAAGGTGAGTGGTTTGCCTTTTTCTGCCATGATAAGGCTTGTGATATTTTCAGGGCTTTGGGGATGAATCGAGCTACCGCATTTGGGACAGTGGTGGGTACCTATGCGGGCAAATAACAGACGGAGGTAGTCATAGATTTCGGTGACGGTGCCAACTGTGCTACGGGGGTTTTTGCTGGTGCTTTTCTGTTCGATAGAAATAGCAGGTGATAAGCCTTCGATGCTGTCTACGTCGGGTTTATCCATTAAACCTAAAAATTGGCGTGCATAAGCAGAGAGACTCTCTACATAGCGGCGTTGGCCCTCTGCGTATATTGTATCAAATGCCAAGGTGGATTTTCCAGAGCCGGAGAGTCCTGTTATGACTATGAGTTTGTTGCGGGGCAACTCTAGATCGATGTTTTTGAGGTTGTGCTCTCGGGCACCTTTAACTGAAATGTTATCGCGCATGTTTCTTGCCTTCCGCTTGATTTTTGTAGAGTTTATCTTGTTTTAGTTCGAGGGATTAGAACCTTATTGCAACAAACTTCTAAATTTCGGGGTTAGAAGCTGCTTTTTCTATCTTTTGGGCGAGGGCCTTCTGTAATTCTGCAATTGCGTCTCGGAGGGCGATGGCTTTTTCGAATTCTAGTTTTTCAGCGGCTTCGCGCATTTTAGCATCTAATTCGACGATTTGGCGTTGGATATCAGATTTGGCGAGGTGTTTTGTGCCTTTGATGGTGCTTTCTTTGATAGTAACTGCTTTGATAATGGTTTTGGGTGTGATGCCGTATTGTTGGTTGTATCGTTTTTGGAAGCTACGGCGGTAGTAGGTGAGCTCCATTGCGCGTTTGATGCTTTGGGTTTGGATGTCGGCGTAGAGGGTGACTTTACCGTTGATGTTTCGGGCGGCTCTGCCTATAGTCTGTATGAGGCTACGTTCGTCGCGGAGAAAGCCTTCTTTGTCGGCATCTAGGATGAATATTGTTGCGACTTCGGGTATATCTAGGCCTTCGCGGAGCAGGTTTATGCCGACAAGTATGTCGTATTCGCCGACTCGGAGTTGCCGTACTAACTCGATACGGTCAAGGCTCTCGATTTCACTGTGCATATATCGCACGCGGAAACCTTCTTTGACGAGGTAATCTGTCAAGTCTTCTGCCATACGCTTGGTTAAGGTTGTTATTAGGACGCGGTCTCCACGTGTGATCGTCTTTTTTGCTTCGGCCATCAGATGTTGCATTTGGCCTTCGATTGGATGCATCTCCACCTCGGGATCTAGTAGGCCGGTGGGTCGCGTGATTAATTCGACTGGTGATCCGCTTTTTTCCAGTTCGTATTCGGCGGGGGTTGCGGATACAAAGAGGACACGGTGCATTTTGTGTTCGAATTCGTTAAACTTGAGAGGCCGATTATCTAGTGCGCTTGGGAGCCGGAAGCCAAAGTCTACGAGGTTTTTTTTGCGGCTGTAGTCGCCGTTGTACATGCCTCTTGCTTGAGGGATTGTTTGGTGGCTTTCGTCGACGATGAGTAGAAAATCTTTTGGGAAGTAGTCGATCAATGTAAATGGGGGCGCGCCGGATTGGCGTCCGTCGAAGTGGCGGCTATAGTTTTCCATCCCTGAGCAGAACCCAATTTCGCGAATCATTTCCAGATCATAGTTTGTCCGTTGTTTTAGCCGTTGAGCTTCAAGGGGGGGTAACACCTTTAGCCGCTGTTCGAGCTCCTGTTGGATGTGTTCTATTGCCAGAGCGTGTTTTTCTTCAGGAACTACGTACTGTCTTGCGGGGTAGAGAGTAAGGCGGTCAAGGGTGTTTTGGATGTTGCCTGTTATTCGGTGGACTTCTTTGATTTTAGAAATTGTATTGGCAGCTATTTCGACTCTGATGATGTCGTTTTCGTAGGATGGCACTATATCGACTGTGTCACCTCGGACACGGAACCTGCCTGGTTCAAGTACCTGGTCATTTCGTTCATACTGCATATCCACCAATGAGTGGATAAGCTGGGTTCGGCTCATGTGGGCACCTGTTTCGAGCTGGATAGCCATGGTGCGGAAGTCATCGGGGTTACCTAAGCTGTAGATGCAACTAATTGAAGCCACAATGATTGTGTCGTTTCGGCTGACGATACTTGAGACGGCGTGCATACGCATCTTTTCGATTTCATCGTTGACAGTGCTATCCTTTTCGATGTACATATCCTGTGCCGGCATATACGATTCAGGTTGATAGAAATCATAGAATGATATGAAATATTCTACACGGTTATGCGGGAAGAGCTCTTTGAGTTCACCATAAAGCTGTGCCGCTAGGATTTTGTTGTGCGCCAAAATCAAAGTAGGCTTCTGTAATCTGCTGATGAGGTTTGCCATAACAAAGGTTTTACCGCTACCGGTTATACCCAGAAGCGTCTGCTTATCTTTGACTTTAAAATTTGCCTCTAACTGCTCGATAGCGGTCTGTTGCCCGGGAGAAATCGTGTATGGCGAAACAAGTTCAAACTGCACTTTCTACTTCCCTACAAACGACAATGACCCAGGTGTTTGAACTAATAAGTTTTGTCTATAAACTACGCAAATTTATGCGCTACATAAATGAATAAAAAAGAGACAAGCCACCTACAACATAGTCTCGATGCTTCTGCAAGGTAACCAACAAAATTCTAATAGAACGCGAGTCACTACATGAAGGAAAATTTAGGCCTTAGGTTGCCAAAAACCACTCGCCGCAAATAACATTCAAATAACTTTATCGAGGTGGGTTGCCCCACAACCCTTGAGCAGGTTCAAACCATCAACCGCTATAAACTGCAACTAAACAAGAATCGTTCCAATTTTTCTATGGGTTAGGCAACAAGTAGTGTTTGGTGATAGAAAATAGATGGGCTCTAAAAATGAGCGTTTAGGAAACGGTAAGTTTACCGAATTTGCCAACGTTAAGCTGTGTCTCACCTTTGAAACTGGTTACGTAGCCGTTTTCGACCTTAATGTTGTCGCCTACGTTTACCTGTTCGATCTGTTCGTTCCACAGCGTTAACTTTATGCTACCGGATTCGTCTGCTAGGACGGCGTCAACTATCCGGTAAGTTTCATCTTTGAATCGTGATTTGACTTCTCGCGGGTCACCTTTCTCGACGATTTTGCCTTCTACGTCAACCCGTTTCATTCCATCGACTAAGTCTTTTATATCAACCAACTTACTTCACTTCTAGCTGTTCGCTTAACGCTTTTTCTTCTTTGTTCGATATAAATCTTGCCCAATAGTTAACGGATACAAAAGAAGATAAGAAAAGGTTTAGCGTTTAGACAACGCCAATAAGGATCCATAGCACTATAAGAGTAATGCCGACGCTTGCAGCAGAGATGAGAACGCATTTTATAGTGGAGAATTTCGATTTAGGTTCTTGAACTGCAGTTTCTACTGTTGGAGATGTCGGTGGTTCAGTCGATGATATGGGTGACGGTTCTGAGTTAAGTGCTTTGATAGCAAAGGTTCCCATCGCGACCAGCCAAATGTAGGATGCTACAAACATGGCTGTGATGATGCCACGGAAAGCAACCAGCGATGCATCTATTGCGGCTATGCTTGCCTGTGACTGCTGAAGAAGCGCTGGAACGGCATTTGCTGGATAGTACAATGCACCAAGAGGATCAAAGAGAGTACCAAACGACACATCAAAGGGATAGTAAACGACAGGTATGGTAGCTGTTGCAATTATGTTGATTGCGGCTCGTATAACCATAACCATCAGGGCAAAGCCCATTGCAATAAAGAGAGGTTTCCATAGAACTGCACCTTTTAGGGCTTTGCAAAACAGATAGATAAGCCCACTTAGAAGTAGCCATGTGAAGAGAAATTGTAGAGTATACACTTGTAAAAACTGTGCAAATATACCCACACTGTTGTATTCCAACGGAGTCACATATAAACCGCGGAAGAACAAAGCACCTATACGGATCGTTATGTTTTGACTATCTGGATAGTCAAACTGAAGCGACAAAGCGGTTATGTTGTTCCACTGGGGATTGCCGGTTTCACGCCAGTCTTTTGCGTCGGGTCCTAAGGGGATAGTTAAGTTACCCCATTGGTTGATAGCTGAAGCATCAACTAAATCGCTTGTTAGGTCATAGGTGAAATAGTTGCTGTCGCTAAGTGAGTAGAGAGTTAAAGTGGCGTTTTGAGGTGCAGATTGAGGCTGAACCAGCTTTGCGTTTAGGGTGAGGTTTTGGAAACCGTTTTCGCCACAGTCCACATTGGTTGTGTTAAATAGCGTTGCCGATAGGGTATTGCTATCTATGGCATCCATCTGGAGGCTAAAGTTTCCAAAAAGCGGATAGTAAGCCAAGGGATCAGTTGGGGAACGCATCAGGTTAGCTATGAAAACTGTATTGTTATAGTAATCGTTAAAGTTGTTGGTTAAATTCACGTTTGAAGCCGCCGTCCAACTGGTGGCGTTTGTGAATGTCTGAATTAAGCCGCTGATGGGCTGAGTCTGTTCCAACTCGATTTTGCTAAATTGACCAAAAACGTAACCAACTTGTAGGCCTAAAAAGAGAAGCAAAACTATGAATGCACCAAGATACTTTGGGTTTGCAATGACACGCTTGAATGCTTTACGTGGTGCATATAGAACTTCTATGAGATCATTGAGAATCAAGCTTTCGTTTCCTCACTATTTGAAAACAACAGGGTATTATTAAGTGTTGTTCACATCGCATTCAAACCAAAACGGCGATAACTAACCGAAACTAAAATTATAAACAGGCCACAGACGCCGAGGAAGGACTAAATTTATACTTTTTGAAGTGAATCAATAAGGCACTAACTGTAACTGCTAAGGTCAGAGCGATGGCGATGATGATAATTATTTTTGTAATTGCTGAAGAACCATCGGGAATGGAGAAGATTGCTTGTGCAGGCATCGGATAGGGGTAGTTTTCGATGAAAGTAGATATGGGATGTGTGAGAGGTTCAGGGTTCCATTCGCCTATACTGATAGGCCCTTGCTATAGTAAGCGCTGAATAAATGTTTTAGAGCAGAAATAATTAAATGAAAAGTGGACTCGGTAGCGGAAAAAGCACTCACAAGCCTCCAGCTTAAATTTCCCCGCCTTTGGCCTCAGCGTACCTCGATATCCTCATTGTCCAAAGCCTATAGAAATAGACAAGCTTATTTGGGTTTAGTTTCTACTGCCCTTTGAATCCTTTTTCCGTCGAACCAGCAGACACTACATAATGTTCATATCACAATCTGTCTAATTTTAGGTTTAATGAGGACAATGCATGAAACGGGTCTGGATAATCTGTAAAAAAATTTTCAGTTTAACCCTGATCTTTAATGCCCTTCTAACCATAGCCTGTACAGTCAGTATCCTCTCAAGTGCCTACTGGATTTATCCCGGTTGGAAACCCTTCAGTCCCTACCTTACCGATGTTAATGTATTTTGGGTCGTCATCGCGGCAGCCACTCTAAACGTTTTTCCAAGCGCACTTTTGGGTAGAAAACTACACACCGGCAGATTTCTTTTTCACCACTACGTCTACGGTTTTCTCGTCTTAGCAGTTGCCGCCATCTACATCACGGTTTTTACGCCGGCATCTTTGGGCACGATCTTTTTAGTCAACAATACTGCGGTGTCGGTGAATGCAGGCCGGTTTCTTCTGCTGGGTGGTTTAACGTTGTTACTTGATGATCTGCCCGATGTCTCCAAGCATATAGAAACAGCACTTAATCGAATAAAATCCGGAGCATTCCATGTCAGAAAACTCATTACTATCGCTCAAATCGTGACAGGGAGCTGCGCGTTGTATCTGTTTGTCGCAATCTGCGTTGCCATGACTCAGGTGTCGGAGTGGGTGACATTAGCCAACTTTATCCTAATCATTACTGTGTTTATCACAGCAGTCACCTCATTTGTCTTTGTGAAAAGAAAAGCCTGGGATAATATTATGGACAAACAAGAAAGCAAACATTAACAGTAGGTTTATCGGAGCAAAAAGGGGTGTTATGGGGGGATGACGCCCATGCGGCTACATTCTTCTTTTAGGCTGTCTCGGATTTGCTTGAGGCTTAAGCGCTTTTGTACGTATTCGTCGCCATCGATTTTATCTGTACGCAGATCACTGTCTAGCTGAGCCATCTGTGCGTTAATTTCCACGATACGCGCTTTAATCTGATCCACATAAGAAACAGCAGCTTTTTCTTGCCCGATAACTTCTGAGGGTGCCAAAGCAGTTTTTATAATACCATCTTCAATACGCAAAATTCGACTAGATACACGGGCAACGCTTGGGTCATGAGTGACCATAATGATTGTCTTGCCCAGCTCCTGATTGATCTTGACAAGATGTTCTGCGATGATTCGAGCATTAGCAGTGTCTAATTCACCAGTAGGCTCATCTGCTAAAAGAACCGGCGCATCGTTAGCAAGCGCAGAAGCTATAGCAATTCTTTGCTGCTCACCACCACTGAGCTCCTCAGGTTTATGGTCAGCTCGGGTTTCTAATCCGACGATGTTTAAGAGATCCTGCACACGTTGTTTACGTTTATTGCGCTTGACACCTGAAGCTACCATGGAGAATTCAATATTTTCCTGGGCCGTGAGAGTAGGGATGAGATTGAGGTTTTGGAAGATGTGTCCAACCATTTTTCTGCGGAAATCGACAAGTTGCCGCACGGAAAGACTAGTAACAGCTTTCTCTCCCACGGTGACTGTACCAGCAGTAGCTTTATCGAGACCGCCGATGATGTTTAAGAGGGTAGATTTACCACTGCCACTGGGGCCGATGATAGAGACAAGTTCACCTGAGGATATTTCAAGATTTAAACCCCTCAGAGCTTGCACTTCAATTTTCCCAGTGTAGTGGATTTTAACTAGATCTCTTACTTTTACGTTTAATCCGCTCATCTTGTTCTAACCATCTTTTCTAGTTTAGTAACATACTGACTGGTCATAACCAAAATTGCGCCTATCGTGGACGCATATATGAGAGCAACATAGGTGCCTATGACATATAATGCATTAGGAGGAAACACTAGGCGTTGCATTACGAGGCCTGTGACACTGTTAAACTGGTTACTTGAGATACTGACAAATGAGGTGCGTGTGCCACCAACGAGTGGATTACTTGAGAAACTGACAATGCCGTTTGAGCTACTGATAAGTGCATTACTTGCGGTTATATTGCCGTATGCGACAATTACCCCGATTACTCCACCCAAGATTACTGCAAACGTTATGATTGCTAAGCTCTCAGTGAGAAATACCCATACGAGTTGGCGGTAGGATAAGCCGCGTACACTCATCAAAGTGGCTTCACGGCTACGCTCTTTTAAACTTACTATAGCTATCAAAGCAGTACCAACAGAGGCAGAAAGCACCGCAAATATAAGACCAAAGCTCTGCATATCTAGAACTTGTAGATTATTATAGGTATTGAGATCATCCATTTGGACTGATCGTTGCCACTGCTCCTCAAAGGAGTTGACACCAAACACATCTAAGTTTAGACTACGGATTTGGTTTGCGACTTCGGTGCCGTTAACACCAGGTTTGAGGCTGATTAGGATCTGAGCCCCCCAGCTTCTTTCTAAGCTGTAGATATCACTACCTGCAGTCATGTTGAATAGGCCTCGGGGCACATACGAATAGTAACGGCTGGATACGTAAGAAGGGTCATACCATCCTACACTGATATCGCTACTGGCATCTTGAGGTTCAGGACCGAAGAACCCTACAATTCGTAGTTTCCGTGCACATGAAGAGAAATCGATGGTTATATCATCGTAGAGGTTGAGTCCAAGTTGTTTGGCGATACTCCGGTCAAGGATGATGGTGTTGTTGTTTGATTTGAAGTCCTTGAGCATTTGATTAACATGTGGACCGCCTGTGAACCAACTATCTTCATAGTAGGCAGAAACAGCCCATGAATCGGGGTCTATGGTTCTTACAGGTATGGTATTGTATCTGCCACTTACTGAATAAGCAGCAAGTGATCCCTCTATGCTTGCGTTGCGGATACCCGACACACTTTGGGTGATATTGTTTAGGATTTCTTGACTTCTAGAAACGTTCGCTACACGCACGGTTACATCAGCGCCAACACTGCTACGAACATTACGCACGACGTAATCTTCTTGGCTGGCTATTTGTCCAGTGACTTGAACACTAAGACCAATGATTAGGGCAATCAAAAAGGCGATGGATGCTAATCGTGCGGGGTTTCGCCTAACGTTCTTTGCCGCTAATGCACCTAGTTCACCCATAACTGAGGAAATCTTTGATGCTGCAGTTTGGAATTTAGTTGAATCACGGATGAGAAGTTTTGTGAAGCCCCAGAAGAATAACAACGGACCAACGTAGGTCATGGCCGCATCAAATACAATTATCCCGCCTGAGAGAACCGATAAGAAAAGATTTCCTTGAGAATAGTTCCATTGACTGAGCAGTTGCGCAATGTTTATCCCCGAGAGGAATACAAGAATCTTGTAACCACCCAAGATGAGGGCGAGTATAGGAAATATTTTACGCGCAGGCTTGTCTGGGGGCATATAATTGCGCAGTGCATCAACCGCCGCTATTTTTGAGGCTTTACGGGCGGATAAGAACACGGCAATAACTGCCAAGACAACTGCGAAAATAAGGGTAACCACGGCGATTATAGGACTTAACATCCCTGAACTAAAGAGACGGGTTACGTCAACTGTACCAACATAATATTGGTTCAGGATTAAACCGCCGACTATACCTAATAATCCTCCGATTACACCTATTACTAATGCTTCTGTTAGAAACATCCGCTGGATTTGTCCGCTTGAGAGCCCCTTAGTTGAGAGAAGACCAATTTCCCGCCGGCGGATGTTAAAAGACACATCAGAAACTGTATAGCCCAAATACCAAGCAACGAAGAAAATAGGGATAGAAACCATGATGAATCCGTAGAACAGGCTTTGGGAATCGACGTTGTAGTTCAGAAGTACATCACCAAGCATGTTATTGATGTACCCGTAGGAGAGGTAATTACCAAGGACGTTGTTTTGGATGTTTAGGGCTATCTGGTTTACTTTGGCGTAGGATTCTTGGATATTATAGGGGCTAATGAGCTCTTGACGATTGACATCGATAAGGAACGTCATATCAACAGTGCCACAGCTGTCCAGCGTAGAGTTCCATAGTTTCACAAGCGTGCTGTCCCATCCGATAATCAATAAATCAGTCCGATAATCGCTGTAGTCGCCAGGAGCTCTAACATAGATATTACCGGTACTATAGGCATAACCATCATTTGTTAATTCTGCAAATCCAGCTACCGTCAAGTTAACGTCGAAGTATGATTGGTTGTAGTATTTTGGCTGGTTGAAAGACATCTGAACCGTAATTGTATCACCGATAGATACCCTGTCTGCCAGCTGGGTACCGGTGATGACGTAGGTATAGTTTTCAGGTATACCGCCACTTGGCTTATTTAGCCATTCATCATAAATTCGGGAGGTGTCAGGAAAACTTACTAGTTGCACATAAGCAAAAGATGTATAATTATCATCTGGAAAACCTAGATATTGACCGAAACGAGCAATGGTATCAACAGACTTGACGCCAGAGACGCTAAGTATGTCTTCTATTGCTAACTGAGTATTTGTTTGGTTAAGACTAGCTCCAAACGACATATCGGTTCGGATAGAACTAAGTTGCATACCAAGCGCTTGGTCGACAGCCACATCCGATTTCACCCATATACCAGCGAAAAACGTTGCGGCTAAGGTTATGCCGATTAAGAGCGCGGTGAAGAGTTTCCAGTTGCGAAACACATGCTTAATGGGATACATCAGCGGCATCAGAGTTCACCGCTTATTTTGACGTGTAACCTGCTATTAAGTTTACGCATAGAACACCAAACTACCAAAGCCTTAGTTGCTATAACTACAAGCATACGCTAGAAAGTATTAAATCAATGTGGTTCTTTACCTTAATCATGAATGCTTTTCTGGGCTACTTAAATGAGAAAAACAGGAGTCTTTTCACCGATTACTATGAACTCACCATGTGCGCGGCTTACTATGATAACCAAAATTTTGAACCTGCAACCTTTGATCTTTTTATTCGACGCCTCCCTCAAAATAGAAGCTACTTTCTCTTCGCCGGCCTAGAAGAAGCCCTAAATTATCTACAGACCATCAAATTCACTGGTGAACAGCTTGCTTACTTAAAAAAACAGGGGTTCCGAGCAGATTTTTTGAAGTATCTTAAAAACTTTAGGTTTACAGGTGAAGTTTGGGCGATTCCTGAGGGGACTATAGCCTTTCCCAACGAACCGCTTCTGCGCATAACAGCACCCATTATTGAAGCTCAACTCATTGAAACTTTTCTGTTGAATTCAATTAATCTGCAGACGATGATTGCCACCAAAGCTAGTCGTGTCGTGCAGGCGGCTCAGGGCAAAGCTATCATTGAATTTGGATTACGAAGAGAGCCAGGTATTGACGCCGGGATGAAAGTTGCCCGTTCCAGCTACATAGCGGGTTGCCAAGGAACCAGCAATGTCCTTGCTGGCATGACCTATGGGATCCCCGTGTTTGGTACCATGGCACACAGTTTCATCATGGCCTATCCCAAAGAAATTGAAGCCTTCCGAGCGTTCTCTAAGACTTTCCCCGACAAATCAACGCTACTCATTGACACCTATGACGATACAGCGGGAGCAGAAAAGGCGGCGGTAGTCGCTAAAGAGCTGGCGGCTGAGGGGTTTTGTTTGGGAGGGGTAAGACTTGACAGCGGGGACCTGGCTGAGACAAGCCGAAAAATCCGAGTAATGCTGGATAATCAGGGATTGGATTATGTTAAAATCTTTGCCAGCGGAG